>JAEPNS010000208.1:0-309 GCA_017643325.1 Alphaproteobacteria bacterium
CTGGCCAGCCAGCCACACTTCATCCTGCTGGACGAACCGCTGGCCGGCATCGATCCGATCGCCGTGTCGGATATCCGCGACCTCGTCAGTCATCTGAAGAATCGCGGCATCGGTGTGCTGATCACCGATCATAATGTGCGCGAAACACTCGACATCGTCGACCGGGCCTATATCTTGCATGAAGGCTCGGTGCTCATGAGCGGAGCGCCGTCCGAAATTGTCTCTCATTCGGATGTACGGCGTGTTTACTTGGGCGAAAGATTCAGTCTGTAGAAGACGTTAACCATGGCTTTGTCTCCGCGTCTCGAC
>JAEPNS010000208.1:319-6275 GCA_017643325.1 Alphaproteobacteria bacterium
GCAGACGCAGGCGCCGGTCATGACCCCGCAGCTGCAGCAGGCGATCAAGCTGCTGCAGCTGTCGAATCTTGAGCTGGCCGCCTTCGTCGAAACGGAACTGGAAGAAAACCCGCTGCTGGAGCGGGAAGACGCCATCATGTCCGATGATGGCGACGGCGATGCCGCGCCCGAGGCACCGGCCAACGACGCGGGCGATGCCGCGACGCTGTCCAGCCGCGAGGAGATCTCGACCCAGGACGCGCCGCTCGACAGCAACTACGAGAATGTCTTCCCCGACGATCCGTTCCGTGGCGCGGGCACCGGCACGACGGCAACGCGCGGCAACAGCGACGACCTGCCCGGCATCGAGCAGACCCAGGCCAGCGAGGTGACGCTGCGCGAGCACCTGACCGAACAGCTCGACATGTCGATCGAGGATCCGATGGACCGCCTTGTCGGCCGCGCGCTGATCGACTCGCTGGATGACCGGGGATACCTCAGCACGGGCGTGGACGAACTCGCGGAGCAACTCGGCTGCGAGGCCGCGCAGGTGGCGAAAGTGCTCGACATTCTCCAGGGCTTTGAGCCCACCGGCTTGTTTGCCCGGAACCTGATCGAGTGCTTCTCGCTGCAGCTGGCAGAGCGCGACCGCCTCGACCCTGCGATGCAGGCGATGCTGGAAAACCTCGAACTGCTGGCCAAACACGATATGGCCGGGCTGCGGCGGGCCTGCGGGGTCGACGAGGAGGACCTCGCGGACATGCTGGGCGAGTTGCGCACGCTGGACCCGAAGCCGGCTTCGAGCTTCGACGGCGGCACGGTCGAGTACATCAGCGCCGACGTGATGATGCGGCCCAAGCAGGGCGGCGGCTGGGAGATCGAGCTCAACAACGACACGCTCCCGCGCGTGCTGGTGAACCGCGCCTACTACGCGGAAATCTCGGAACATGCCCAGGCCAAGGACGAGAAGGCGTTCGTCCAGGAAAAGTTCCAGTCGGCGAACTGGCTCGTCCGCGCACTCGACCAGCGCGCCCGCACGATCCTCAAGGTCTCGACGGAAATCGTGCGTCGCCAGGACGCCTTCTTCCGCCACGGCGTGACCCATCTGAAGCCGCTGGTGCTGGCGGATGTGGCCGAGGCCGTGAAGCTCCACGAGAGCACGATCAGCCGCGTGACCACCAACAAGTACATGGCCACGCCACGCGGTCTTTTCGAGCTGAAGTACTTTTTCACCACCGCCATCAGCAGCACCGACGGCGAGGAGGCCCATTCCGCGGAATCGGTACGTCACCGCATCAAGCTGCTGATCGACAACGAATCGCCCAAGGCGATCCTGTCCGACGACAAGATCGTGAAGATTCTCCGCGAGGACGGCGTCGATATCGCCCGCCGGACAGTGGCCAAGTATCGGGATTCACTGAAAATTCCGTCGTCGGTCGAACGCCGCCGGATGAAGCGGGCCACGGCTTGATCCACAGGGCGGGTGCCGCGTTTCCGGTTGAAAATCCTGCGGATTCGCCTAACTGGAAGGCGGGTCCAGCCGGTATTGACAGGTCCGGGGACCCTGACTAAGTTCCGCGCCGCACAGCAGAACCGCCATCAAGAACGAGCCGGAAACAGGCCCTGAATCAGGTGGAACCGCCCCGGAAGATGGGGGCGCGCGTTAAAAGCGGAACGTCGATTATCGGGAACGGCCGGGCACTGCCCGGTCCCGGGACTTATTTCTTAACGGACACGTCGAAACCTTGCAGATCACCGTGACAGGACAGCAGATCGATGTCGGCGACGCGCTTCGCGGCCACATCGAGGACGCCATCGAGGCAACGAGCGAGAAGTATTTCGCGGACGCGATCGAGGCCTCCGTGGTGCTCTCGCGCGAAAGCTTCCGCATCCGTGCGTCGATCGCGATGCATGTAGGCCGGGGCATCCATGTCCGCGCCCAGGAAGAGGCCGACGAAGCCTATGCCGCGTTCGACGTGGCGCTGGCGCACCTGGCCAAGCGGCTGCGCCGCAACAAGCGCCGGCTGCGCGATCACCACAAGGACCGAGACGCGGCGGTCGCGGCGAGCGCGCCGGAATACGTGATTGCGCCACAGGCCGAGGACGAGGCCGACGACGTCCCGGTCGCGGACAACCCGGTCATCATCGCGGAAAACCAGACCGTGATCGAACAGCTCAGCGTGTCCGAAGCCGTGATGCGCATGGACCTGGCCGACGCGCCGGCCTTTGTGTTCCGCAACTCCCAGCATGGTGGCCTTGGTGTCGTGTACCGTCGCGGCGACGGCAACATTGGTTGGATCGACACCCCGTCGAGCGAGGCCTGACATTCCGATGGATATCGAACAGATTCTCGATCGCGACGCCGTCGTCGCCAGCATGAACGCCACGAGCAAGAAGCACCTGCTCCAGGAGCTGTCGAAATCGGCGGCGAAGGTCTTCGGCCTCGAATCGCGCCAGCTCTTCGACATCCTGCTCGAACGCGAGCGGCTCGGCTCGACCGGCGTCGGTTCCGGCCTCGCGATCCCGCATGGCAAGCTGCCCCATCTCGACACGCTCAAGGGCATGTTCGTGCGGCTTGAGAAACCGGTCGACTTCGACGCGATCGACGACCAGCCGGTCGACCTGGTGTTCCTGCTGCTGGCGCCCGAGGGCGCGGGGGCGGATCATCTCAAGGCACTCGCGCGGATTTCGCGGATCCTGCGCGATCGCAGCTTCTGCGAGAAACTTCGCGGCTCCGACAGCCCGGAAGCGATCTACGCCCTGCTGATGGAAGCAGGCAACGCACCGGGCGACCAGTACCGGGTCGCGAGCTAGACACCCAAAAAAAATGCCCGGGACGAACCCGGGCATTTCCTTTCACATACGGATCCGGACCGGCCGCGTCAGTGAACGCTGACGGGCTCCATGTCGTGCTGCTTCACGGCCGCGAAGGCGAGGTCGCGCCCGGCCATCATGCCGATGGCATTCCCGTCGGCGCTGTGGATCGCGTAGACCTTCTTGCCTTCCACCACGGCCGGGCGGACATAGGCCACCTCGTCGACGCCCAGGGCCGCGAACTGCTCGGGCGAGAACTGCTGCACAAATTTCTGTTCGGTATCGTGGTTCATGACGCACCTCCGGAGGTTTCGACGTCCAGCTGCGGACCGTCGGTCTCGCCGCCGCCGATCTCGATCTTGCGCACGTTGCGCTCGGGCTGGGGCAGCGCGATGTCGATGTTGAGCAGGCCGTTGTCGAGCGATGCCGATGTCACTTCGACGCCATCGGCCAGCACGAAACTGCGCTTGAACATGCGCGTCGCGATCCCGCGGTGCAGGTATTCGCGGTCGTCGGCCTCGGCCTGCCGGCCGGAAACGACGAGCTGGTTGTCCTCGAGCTGGATGTCGAGATCGTCGCGGCCGAAGCCGGCCACTGCCAGCGTGATGCGCAGGCGCGTCTCGCCGGTGCGTTCGATGTTGTAGGGCGGATAACCGTCCGTCGACGCCTTGGTGATGCGTTCGAGAGTGCGCTCGAATTCGTCGAAGCCGAGCAGCAGCGGGTTTCTGAGCGGAGACAAGCGATTCATGCCGTCACTCCTCTGGTTTGAGCGAGCTCCGGGCCGCACGGACATATCCTGTCCGGGTGCCGTACGGTCCTGCCGGGCCCGACATCGGCGCCCGGATTGTTTGGTGCCGGCCCTCGTATGAGCCACCGGCGATGATGCGGATTTGGGGTCGAAACCGCCGAAATTCAAGGGGTATCCAACCGCGCCGGGCGGACAAAATCCGAGGACTGCATCAGGGTCCGGAAAACCAGCGCATCGCGGTTCCCGCCCGCCGCAAGACGATCTAGCCGGTCCCACGCCGCGTCGGTGCGGTGGCGCGCGAGCCGGTCGGGGTCGGGCGGGCGCCATTCGCTCGCCCGCGGGTGCGCGTCGTCCGGGCGCACATCGTCCCGGCGCGCATCGTCCGGCTGCGCGGCCGGTGCGTGCGAAATCGGGGTTGGGATGCCGGCGCGCGCTTTAGTGGCCGGTTGCCCGTGCTCGAAGCCCGGCGCGACGTGCACCGCTGCCGGCATCCCTGACCCTGCAGACGTGGCGCGGAATGGCGACTGCAGCGGCGCGCCGTCCGTCAGCACGAGCGTCGCGACGAAGGTCGCGATGGGCATTCCGCCGATCAGAAGCGCTGCTGCTGCAAGTCCACGCACCGTCTCTCCTCCCTGACAGGGCTGAGGAAACGTTGCCCGCGCAACGCGGCGCTCGCGCGGCCCGATTGGGGCAATTTTGCGCCGGAGTTTTTATGGCCTGAAAACAGCGACTTGCGCCGGCGGCCTACCCCGGAAAGGCCGCCTCCGGCAGTCCCGCGGCACCGACATCGAGCGCAAAAAGCGCCCCCGCGAGCGGTTCGGTGGCGAGCTCCTCGGGCGTCAGCATGATCTTCGCTGAGGTGACGTAGAGGGTTTTCAGGTCCGGGCCGCCGAACATCGGGCAGGTCGGGCGGCTGACCGGCAGCATGACGGACCGGTCCTCCTCGCCATCGGGTGTGAAACGCGTGACGCGCCCGCCCCGGAACTCCGCCGTCCACAGCCCGCCCTCGGCGTCGACGATCGCGCCGTCGGGCGTGCCGCGTCCGGGGTCGTCGGGCAGGGTCGCAAACACGCGCTCGTTGGCGATGTCGCCGGTCGCGGTGTCGTAGTCCCAGGCGCGGATCGTGCGCGTCGGCGAATCCGCGGCGTACATGGTCGTGCCGTCCGGCGACCAGCACAGCCCGTTGGAGACCAGCACGCCGCCGATCATGCGGTGGACGCTGCGGTCCAGGTCCAGCCGATAGAAGGCGCCGACCGGCTCACGCTCGAAATAGGTCTGCGGCGGGCCCTCGGGGTCGTGCATCGACCCGGCCCAGAACCGCCCCTGCCGGTCGGTGCGTCCGTCGTTGAGCCGGTTCTCCGGCAGGTCCGGCTCAGGGTTCGCGATCCACTCGAGCCGGCCACTGTCCATGTCCACCAGTGCGAAGCCGTCGCGCGCCGCCGCCACCAGCCCGCCGCCCTGCCTGAGCGCGATCGAGCCGGTCTCCTGCGGCAGCGGCCAGGCCCGGTCGCGGTCGGTGGCCGGGTCATAGCGGTGCAGCGCCGGCGCCTTGATGTCGAGCCAGTAAAGAACCTGCTCGTCCGGCGACCAGACCGGGCTCTCGCCCAGGATCGCGCCCGTCTCGACCACGCTCAGGATCTTTGCCCTGTCCATGTCACCCCCTTGCCTTTCCCGTGACCTCCGAGCGTGTCACGATACGCGCCGTCAGGGAACAAGCGGGGGAACAGAATATGATCGTCGATGCGCGCACCTACACCGTCAAGCCGGGCCAGTTGCCCGCCTACCTGAAAAGCGTCGAGGAGGAGGGCTACCCGCTGCAGCAGAAGCACGGCTTCGACCTTGCGGGCTACTTCACGGTGGAGACCGGCGGGCTCAACAAGGTGGTGCACTACTGGAAGTGGGAGAACGCGAAGGTCCGCCAGGAGACCCGCGCCGCGCTCTACGCCGACAAGGACTGGACGGCCTACCGCAAGGGCAATGCCGAACGGATCGTCGAGCAGGAGAACCGCCTGCTCGCCGCCACCGACGTGGTCGAGCCGTTTGCCTTTATGGGCAACGGCAGCGACATGGGCTTCGTCGACGAGCGCACCTACACGATCACCTACCCGCAGGTGCCCCAGTTCATCGAGATCACAAAGAAGCTCGCCAAGCCGATCGTCGAGCGGGCGGGCTGGCAGCTGATCGGCGACTTCACCTCGATCACCGGGACCATCAACCAGGTGGTGCACCTCTGGTACTGGGACAGCCATGCGCAGCGCGAGGAGCGCAGGCCGCCGCCGTGTCCGACCCGGACTGGCCGGTCTACCAGGCCGCCAACGGCCACCGGATGGAGCTGCAGGAAAACCGGTACCTCGTCCCCACCGCCTTCTCGCCGCTGAAGTAGGCCCCTGACAAAAGGAATGCGCGTGGCCGAGA
>JAEPNS010000209.1 GCA_017643325.1 Alphaproteobacteria bacterium
TGGGTCGGGTTGATCTTGCCGGGCATGATCGAGGAGCCCGGCTCGTTCGCCGGCAGCGCCAGTTCGCCGATGCCGCTGCGCGGGCCCGAGCCCAGGAAGCGGATGTCGTTGGCGATCTTCATCGCAGCGACGGCCCCGACGTTGAGCGCGCCAGACGCGGCGACCAGCGCGTCGTGTGCGGCGAGGCCCGCGAACTTGTTCGGCATGGTCTCGAACGGCTTGCCGGTGATCGCCGCGACCTCCTCGGCGAACTTCTCCGCGAAGCCCTTCGGCGTGTTCAGCCCGGTGCCGACCGCGGTGCCGCCCTGGGCGAGCTGCAGCAGGTCCGGCAACGCCCGTTCGACGCCCGCGATCACGCCTTCCATCTGCGCGGCGTAGCCGCCGAACTCCTGGCCGAGCGTCAGCGGCGTCGCGTCCTGGGTGTGCGTGCGGCCGATCTTGATGATGTCCGCGAACTCCTTCGACTTGGCCTCGAGCGCGTCCTTCAGGTGATGCAGCGACGGCAGCAGGCGGTCCTGGAACTCGATCGCGGCGGCGATGTGCATCGCCGCGGGGAAGGTGTCGTTCGAGGACTGGCTGCGGTTGACCGAGTCATTGGGGTGCACCGGCGACTTGTCGCCCGGCTTGCCGCCCAGCATCTCGTTGGCGCGGTTCGAGATCACCTCGTTGGCGTTCATGTTCGACTGGGTGCCCGAACCGGTCTGCCAGACGACGAGCGGGAAGTGATCGTCGAACTTGCCGTCGATAACCTCCTGGGCGGCCGCGACGATCGCCTTGGCAACCTCGTCCTCGAGTTGACCCAAAGCCAGGTTGGCTCTGGCCGCCGCCTGCTTCTGGATGCCGAGTGCACGCACCAGCGCCGTCGGCATGCGGTCGTTGCCGATCGGGAAGTTCTCGATGCTGCGCTGGGTCTGGGCGCCCCAGTACTTGTCGGCCGGAACGGCGACCTCGCCCATCGTGTCGGATTCGATACGTGTGTTGTCGCTCATCGCGATCTTCCCCCTGGTTCGATGCGCACGTGCCTCGGTGCGCCGGTCGGATGTTGCGGCGCATTATGGGAGCCGGTGCGCGCAGGTAAAGGTCTATTCAGGAACGGGTGTTGCGGCGCTTTTTCGCGGGTTTTTTCTTCGCGGGCTTGCGGGCCTGGGCGCGGTTCGCGGCGGCGAGCGCCAGGTGCGCCCATTCGCGAAGCTCGTCGGCATCCTCGCTCGCGCTGTCGGGCGCCGTCACGTAGGACAGCTCGATGGTCCTGCCGGATTTCTCGTAATGGAAGGGCAGGGACCCTGCGTCCAGGAACGCCGGTTTCGTCGCGTCGTCGACCTTCAGGTACAGCGTGTCGTCGGCGATGAGCGCGAACATGACGTCGTCGCAGAAGATGCCGTGGCCGCCGAACATGCGGCGCAGCCGCGCGCAGGTGTCGAAGGGCGGGCCGACGCGCACCAGCAGGTCGAGGGCGTGTTCGGCGAATTCGCTGCCCGGCGGCATCGGCGCCGCGCGGCCTATTTCTTCCGGAACTGGTCGAGGTTGACGACTTCCGCGCCGTCCTGCTCTTCGCCGTCCTCGTTGGCGCTTTCCTCGGTCGACTCCGTGCCATCCTCGGCCATCGGCATGAGGTCGCCCTCGGGCCGAATCGCCGGAACCGAGACGGACCCGGTCGCGTCGACCGTGAACTGCAGGCCGAACTTCACCGACGGGTCGACGAAGGCCGACAGGGCCGCATAGGGAATATGCAACTCGGCGGGCCGGTTCTTGAAGCTCAGCGTCACCGCGAAGAAATCCTCTTCCACCGTCAGGTCCCAGAACTGGTGCTGGAGCACGATGGTCATTTCCTCGGGGTACTGGTCCTGGAGGTAGTCCGGGATCGAGACGCCCGGCGCCGTCGTGCGGAAGGTCAGGTAGAAATGATGGTCGCCCGGCAGGCCCTCGTCGCGCGCACGCACGAGAGCCTCGCGCACAACGGCGCGAAGCGCGCTCTCGACCATCTGGTCGTATCTCATCAGGTCGTCGGTCATATCGTCGCGATGGAAGCGCGGCGGGCCGCGCGGGTCAACGGTTGGATACCAGAATATCTGGGTACAGTTTGCGGAATTGCGACGATTCGCTCGAATTTCCGTGCGGCCGGGTGCGGAAAGCGGAATGAAGTGGGGGGCTTCTGTTGCCCGGTGCCCCCCGAACCGCGCTTGTTATCGCTTATTAAGCGGCAACAGCGATGGGCTCAACATTGTCGTTGGCACCTGTAGATACGGCCCGATAACGGCGGAACCATGCCGGACGAAAGTCAGACCTTTAGACGCCCGTCGATCCTGTTTCGCCCCCGTCAGGCCTGCGGCTCGAGGGCCGCGGGGCCGGGAATTTGGTGGAGGCGCCGGGTACTGCCCCCGGGTCCGAACGCTTATTACGAAAGACGTTTATCGTCATAGTCGGGCAAGCCCGACGCCTTGAATATAGGGATTTCCCGCCGAATTCCCAACCGGGCAGCGGTTATCCCCGCTGGAATGGCTTATTCACAGCGATCGTCCTCAATCCGAATCGCGATCGCGACTAGGTTTCGGGACGGGTTTCGAAACGGACGAAGCGATGCAGCAGTATCTCGACCTGATGCGCCACGTGCGCGAGAACGGGCACGAAAAGACCGACCGGACGGGCACCGGCACCCTGTCGGTGTTCGGCCACCAGATGCGGTTCGACCTGTCGGACGGCTTTCCGCTGGTCACGACCAAGAAGATCCACACCAAGTCGGTGATCCACGAACTGCTCTGGTTCCTGCAGGGCGACACCAACATCGGCTACCTGAACGACAACGGCGTGTCGATCTGGAACGAGTGGGCCGACGAGAATGGCGACCTCGGCCCGGTCTACGGCCACCAGTGGCGCTCCTGGCCGACGCCGGACGGGCGCACCATCGACCAGATCTCGAACCTGCTCGAACAGATCCGCACCCGGCCGGACTCGCGCCGGCTGATCGTCAGCGCGTGGAACGTCGCCGACGTCGACGACATGGCGCTGCCGCCGTGCCACTGCCTGTTCCAGTTCTACGTCGCCGACGGGAAGCTGTCCTGCCAGCTCTACCAGCGCAGCGCCGACATCTTCCTCGGCGTGCCCTTCAACATCGCGTCCTATGCGCTGCTGACGATGATGATCGCGCAGGTCACCGGGCTGGAGCCGGGCGAGTTCATCCACTCCTTCGGCGACGCGCATCTCTACCTGAACCACCTGGAACAGGCCGACGCGCAGCTCGAGCGTGAACCCTATCCGCTACCCACGATGACCCTGAACCCGGACGTCGACGACCTGTTCGCCTTCACCTACGAGGACTTCACCCTCGACGGGTACCGTTTCCACCCGCACATCCCGGCGCAGGTCGCGGTTTAGGCAAGGGTCGAGGCTTGATCCTGACGCTCATTGTCGCGGTCGCCGATAACGGCGTTATCGGCCGGGATGGCGGCCTGCCGTGGCGGCTTCCCGGCGACCTCGCGCACTTCAAGGCGACGACCATGGGCAAGCCCATCGTCATGGGCCGCAAGACGTGGGAGTCACTCGGTCGACCGCTGCCGGGGCGCGACAACATCGTGGTGACGCGCGATCCGGCCTATGTGGCCGACGGCGCGGCAGTGGCCGCCGATCTCGACGCGGCGCTGGCGGCGGCGGGCGATGCGGGCGAGGTGATGATCATCGGCGGCGCCGAGATCTATGCGCTCGCGCTCCCGCGCGCGGACCGCATCCATCTCACGCGCGTGCACGCGTCGCCCGAGGGCGACACGCATTTTCCCGATCTCGATCTGGACAGGTGGCGAGAGGTCGCGCGCGAGGATCACGACGCCGATGGCGATTCACCGGCCTACAGCTTCGTGACCCTCGAACGCGCGCGCTGAACGGCTCAGCCGTCGCGCAGGCCCGGCCAGTTGGCATCGGCCGCGGCGATGTTGCCGTCCTTGTCGAGCGCCCAGCGGGCCCGGACGACCTTCGAATAGTTGAGGTAGAGCTTGCCGTCCCGGATGGACCAGGCGTCGGGATCGATGGAGGCGGTGTAGTTGTTGGCCACCGCCCAGGCGCAGTAGCCGCCGTAGGCCGGTGCGTACTTCTCGGGGTCGGCCGCGAACAGCTCGCGGTTCTCGGCCGAGGCGAAGTGCCAGGTCGCGCCCTGGTACGCGAACGTGTGCTCGCTGGAGCCCTCGACGGCCTTTTCCTGCGTGAAGTAGGCGACGGGGTCGTACCCGCGGATCGCCTTGCCGTCGGCGCTGAAGACCGGGTCGACCGCATGGGCGGGGCCGGCGAACCAGACAAGGGCCAGGGCGAACAGGGCGGATTTGGCAAACAGGCGCATGGGGTCAACTCCGTGTTGGATCGAACGTCAGCCACGTAAACACCCGCTTGCCGGGATCATTCCCTGGGTTATGCGGGGTGGGTCGTGTCGAGATCGGACGGGGAGGTGGCGACGTTCCGGCGGGGAGGAAAAAGACCGCCGGGCGGACGGGGAGTCGCCGCCGGCCTCGGGGGGCAGTGGGCCGGCGACCTTCGGGGCACGTCCGTTCCGGCCCGGCGGTCTCTCGATGCGAGTGCTTTGAAACCCGCGTCTGAGACTCAGGTGGGTTGGGTGTCGCGGCGGGACAAGGCGTGGCGCGCCGACCGTCGTTCAACAAAGCGCGATGGCTGGTCGCGCATTCGTGACAGGCGCGGTGCTCCCGTCTGAAAGCGTCACTCCATGACGATGCGCGGGCCACCCGTGCGGGCGTCCGGGGACAGCTTGCCGAGCACCGCCTCGGCGGCGGCGCGGTAGGCAGCCGCGTGGGGGCCGTCCGGCTCGCTGGCCGTGATCGGTTGCCCGGAATCAGAGGTAACGCGGATCGCCATGTCCAGCGGGATCTCCCCGAGGAATTCCGCGCCGAGTTTTTCCGCCTCCGCGCGCGCGCCGCCGTGGCCGAAGATGTCCGTGCGCTCGCCGCACTTCGGGCAGATGAAGGTGCTCATGTTCTCGATGATCCCGAGCACCGGCACGTTGACCTTCTCGAACATGTTGAGGCCCTTGCGCGCATCGATCAGGGCGATGTCCTGGGGGGTCGAGACGATGACGGCGCCGGCCAGCGGCACCCGCTGGGCCATGGTGAGTTGCGCGTCGCCGGTGCCAGGCGGCATGTCGACCACGAGCACGTCCAGTTCGCCCCAGTCGACCTCGCGCATCATCTGTTCCAGCGCGCCCATCACCATCGGGCCGCGCCAAATCATCGCAGTGTCCTCGGCGACCATGAACCCCATCGACATCACCTTGAGGCCGTACGCTTCGACAGGGGCGATGCGCTCGTCGGGCAGCGCCTTCGGCTTTTCGGTGATGCCCAGCATGCGCGGCAGCGAGGGGCCGTAGACATCCGCGTCGAGGATCCCGACCCGCTGTCCGAGCTGTGACAGCGCAATCGCCAGGTTGACCGCCGTGGTCGACTTGCCGACACCGCCCTTGCCGCTCGCCACGGCGACGATAGCGCCGACGCCGGGCAGCAGGTTCGCCGCCGGCGCCGCCTGTCCCCGGGGCGCGGATTTCTGCGGGTCCTGGGCCGCCTGGGGCGCGGTGTTGTGCGCGGTCAGCACGGCGGAAACGGACGACACGCCGTCAAGCTCGCGCACCTCGCGTTCGGCTGCGCGGCGCAGCGGTTCCATGCGCTCCGCGTCGGCCGGGTCGATCTCGATGGCGAAACCGATGTTCCGGTCCTTCACCACGAGGCCGGATACCTGCCCGTTTGTAACGATGTCCTTGCCGGACACCGGATCGACGATCTTGCGCAGGGCGTCGAGAATCTGGTCCTGCGAGGGCGCTGCCATGCTTGAAAACTCCGTGTGCGCGGACAATATCGGGGGAGAAGCGTGCGTTGGGGTGCGGTCACGTCTCACGACTTGTTGTGATATAAGCCCCGACGTCTGAATTATAAACCCGACGCAAGCGCGACGGACCCCCGCCCGGTGGATTGGCGGGATCGTTTGCGCGTCGATCAACTGGCGAAGGATTTCCAGATGCCTTGGAACAATCAGGGAGGCGGCGGCCCTTGGGGCGGCAGCGGCGGCGGAGGGGGCGGTGGCCCCTGGGGCGGTCAGCGCCCGACCGGTGGCGGCGGCGGAGGCGGCGGCCTCGGCGGTGGCGGCGGTCAGCAGCCGAATATCGAAGAAATGCTTCGCCGAAGCCAGGATCGCGTGCGCCGGGTCATGCCGGGCGGCTTCGGCAGCCCGATGGTCATTATTCTCATCGTGCTGATCGTGGTCGGCCTCTGGCTGCTCAGCGGACTCTA
>JAEPNS010000020.1:0-8221 GCA_017643325.1 Alphaproteobacteria bacterium
CGTCGAAGAAGGGCGGCGCGCTGACGCTGGAGGACGCCTACCGGGTGCAGGACGCCGCCATCAAGCTGCGCCTGAAACGCGGCGAGGTGCGCTCGGGCGTGAAGATGGGCCTGACCTCGCGCGCCAAGGCCGCGCAGATGGGTGTGTTCGACCCGGTCTACGGGCGGCTGACCGACGCGATGCTGGTGCAGGACGGCGACAGCATCTCCCACGCCGCCTACTGCCACCCGCGTGTGGAGGCGGAGGTCGCGTACCTCCTGAAGTCGCCCATGTCCGGGCGGCTCAGCCCGGCCGAGGCGATGACCCATGTGGAGGCCGTGGCGCCGGCGATCGAGATCATCGACAGCCGCTACAGGAACTTCAAGTTCTCGCTGGAGGACGTGGTCGCCGACAACACGTCGGCGTCGGGATACGTGCTCGGCCCCTGGGCGCCGCCGGAGATCGACATGGCGAACCTGGGCATGGTGCTGGAGTTCAACGGCCGGGCCGTCGAGATCGGCTCGTCGGCCGCGATCCTCGGCCATCCGGGCCGCTCGCTCGCCGAGGCCGCGCGGTTCGCGGCGGAGACCGGCGACGAACTGAAGCCGGGCTACATCGTGCTCGCCGGCGCGGCGGCGGCCGCCGTGGCGCTGGAGCCGGGCCTCTCGGTCAAGCTCACCGTCGAGGAGCTGGGGAGCACGAGCTTCAACGTGGACGCGTAGGTCCTATCGTACGCCCTCACCCTGAGCCTGACGAAGGGCGAGGGCGTCACCCTTATACTTCGACAGGCTCAGCATGAGGGTGCTTCAGACACCGGGCTCCTACTCCCACTGGGTCGGGGAGAGGTTCTTGCCGACGCGTTTCTTCATCTCGCGCGGCTTGCGGTAGATGGCCGACGCGCGCAGCACCGGCTCGCCGTCCGCGTAGCAGGTGGATTCCACGAAGTTCATCGTCCGCGTCGTGCGCACCAGCTTGGCGTCGCAGGTAACCCACTGGCCCGGGAAGATCGGCGCGAGGAAATCGGTGTCGAGGTGGATCGTCGGCGTCAGCGCGACGACGCCCAGCTCGTACAGCGCCGACTGGGCCATCGCCACGTCGACGAAGCTGGTCATCCAGCCGCCATGGACCACGTCGCGCGGGTTCAGGTGGCGGTGATCGGCGATAAAGCCGAACGTCGCCTTCTTTGCGCCGCACTTCACATAGAGCGGCCCGTTGCGCGAGGTGAACGGGCTGGTGAAGGAGAATTCCTCGAAGCCGCGCGGGATCCTGCGCGCCGTCTCCAGCCGGTACTCGAGGTGGTCGAGCCGGTCGGCGCCCCAGAAGGTCTCGCCGTCGCAGACCACGAAGGGCGCGCCGAACATGCCGTCGGCAATCGCGCGGTCGAAGGCGTCGGCCAGGTCCTTCTTCGCGCGGCGGTCGCCCTCGGCGGCCTTGATCTCCTTCATCGGCACGTCGACGCCCCGCGCCTTGCAGGCGCTCGCCAGCTGGCTGGCGGTGCGCACCTCTTTGCCGGTGCCGAAGTAGCGGTGGTCGACCGCGCGCGCGAAGGCCTTCGCCCGGTCCGGGTCCCTGCGGTTCAGCCGCCAGAACACCAGCCGGTGCAGGCTCGCACCGTAGGGCGGGACCTCGGGCGGGAAGGTCACCGGCAGCTGGTGCATCGCGCACAGCCGCGGGAAGTCCTTCATGTTGTGCGCGAACTTCGCCGGCTGGTCGCGCGGGGACGTGGCCCCGTGATGCGCGAGGATATCCGGCAGCGCGACGCAGTGCCATTCGACCTCGCGCCCCCAGCGCGCCGCGACGCGGTCGATGCGGTTCATCGCCACATAGGAATAGGCGGACACGAAATCGAAGTAGAACCGGATCGGTTCGGCCATGGGGCTCTCCTTGGGCGGAAGGGATGTCGGGTCAGGCGGTCTCGCCGCGGGCGATGATGTACTCGGAAATCTCTTTCGCCGTTGCCATCAGCCGCGCCGCGAGCCGCGACATCCGGGCATCGTCGAAGCGCGAGGCCGGTCCCGAGACCGAGACGGCGAGCACGGCGCGGCCCAGCGAGTTCATGATCGGCGCGGCGACGCAGTTGAGGCCGGGGATCATCTCGCCCTCGTCGGACGCATAGCCGCGGCTGCGGATCGCGGAGAGCTCGCGGACCAGGTTGTCGAGATTGGTGATCGTCTTCGCCGTGTGCTTGTGCGGCGGGTGCTGGCGGAACAGCTGGCGCACCTCGTCCGGGTCGATCCAGGCGAGCACCGCCTTGCCCACGCCGGTCGCGTGCGCGTCGAGGCGCATGCCGACCGCCGTCGAGACCGGGTGCCCCTCCGGCGGCTCGACCTTGTCGCAGTAGAGCACCTGCCGGCCCTCCAGCGCGGCGAGGTGCACGGTCTCGCGCACGTCCCAAGCGAGCCGGCGGATGAAGGGCTGGGCGTGCCGTGCGACCGTCTCGAGCTGGTTCTGGCGCCGGCCGAGCGCGAACACCTTGTAGCCGAGCGTGTAGGTGCCCTCGTCCTCGTCCTTGTGGATCCAGCCGAGGCGGGTCAGGACCGCGAGCAGGCGGTAGGCGGTGGCGCGGTTGAGCCCGGTCGTGCGCGCGATCTGCGCCAGCGGGATCGGGTTCTCCGCCTGGCCGACGCATTCGAGGATCGCGAAGATCCGCTCCGCCGACTGGTTCTGGTACCGGGTCTCCGCCATGCCGGGTCAGCCGCCGGACGGGGGCGCGGCGACATGCGCCTCCCCGATGTCGCGCAACAGCTTTTCCCGTCGTACCAGCCACCAGCCGTACTGCTCGGGCCAGTCCTCGAAGCCGGGATCGACGCCGAGCGAAACCGCGGCGTGGCGCGCCCAGTAGGGGTCATAGAGCGCCTCGCGGCCGATGGCGACGAGGTCCGCGAGCCCGTCCGCGACGATGGAATCGGCGTGTTCGGCATGCAGGATCAGGCCGACGACCATGGTCGCGACACCCGCCTCCCGGCCGATCCGGGCCGAATACTCCGTACGGAAACCCATCGGCTGCTTGCCGAGCGCGGCCGTCGCGAGACCGGAGATGCCGCTCGAGGAGCAGTCCACCACGTCGACCCCGCGCGCCTTCAGCTCCCCGGCCAGGGCCACCGAATCTTCAAGCTGCCAGCCCTCCGTGGCGCCGTCGGCGTCGACCGAGGAGATGCGCACGAACAGCGGTCTGTCGTCCGGCCAGACGGAGCGGACCTTCTCCGCGGTCTCCAGCGTGAACCGCATCCGGCCCGCGCGGTCGCCGCCATAGGCGTCGTTGCGCCGGTTGGAAATGGGCGAGAGGAACGAGTGCGCCAGATAGCCGTGGGCGGAATGGATCTCGAGGACCTCGAAGCCCGCATCGATGGCATGGCCCGCCGCGGCGGCATAGCGGTCCTGGATCGCGTGGATGTCCTCGACGGTCAGTTCGGCCGGCATCAGCCAGCCCTCGCGCACCGGCTCCGGGCTGGGCGCGACGATGTCCCAGGGCATCTCGCCGCGCGCGGCGTCGACGTCGTCCATCGGGCCGTTGCCGTGCCAGGGCCGCTGCATGCTCGCCTTGCGCCCGGCATGGGCAATCTGGATCGCCGGCAGCGCGCCCTGCCTGCGGATGAACGCCGTGACCGGCTTCAGCGCCGCGGCATGGTCCGCCGACCAGATGCCGAGATCGCCATGGGTGATACGCCCGCGCGGCTCGACGGCGGCCGCCTCGGTGAGATGCCACTCGTTGGCGATCCCGTCATGCGCCGAGTAGGTGCACATCGGCGAGATCACCACCCGGTTCTTGAACCGGGTGCCGCGCACGTCGAACGGCGAGAAGAGGGCTGTTTTCACGGGATCGGCTTCGGCCACGGCGTGCTCCTTCGGTTCCGGCGAAACTCTAGCGCAGCGGCGGCAGGCCGAACTAGTCGGCCGGCTTGCGCAGGACCTTCAGGAGCTTCATCAGCGTGGCGTCCCGCTCGGCGGCCAGGTCGCCGATCGAGCGCCCATGGGTCTCGGCATCGACGCCGTCGATGATCTTCTGCTTCACCGCGTCGGTCAGCTTCGGGTCGCCGAGCGCGGCCCAGCGCCGTTCCTGGCTCGGGCCGAGAATCTCGAGGTAACGCGCGATCCCGCCGTCGCCGCCGCCCAGATGATAGGTCATGTGCGGCCCCATGAAGGCCCAGCGCAGGCCCGGGCCGCCGGACACGGCCTTGTCGATATCCTCGACCGACGCGTAGCCCTCGGCGACCAGATGCACCGCCTCGCGGTAGAGCGCGGCCTGCAGCCGGTTGACCAGGTGGCCCGGAATCTCCGCCCGCAGCCGGATCGGGGTCTTGCCGACGGCTTCGTAAAACGCCATCGCGGCATCGACCGAGGCCGTATCGGTCTGCTTCCCGCCGCCTACCTCGACGACCGGCATGAGATGCGGCGGGTTGAACGGATGGCCGAGCACGATCCGGCCGGGGTTTGCGGCCAGGTGCTGAAATTCGGAGACCGGCAGCGCCGTCGAACTGGAGGAGATCACCACGTCCGGTGCCGTGTCGCGGTCGATCTCGGCCATCAGCCTGGCCTTGATCTCCGGGTCTTCCGGCCCGCTCTCCTGGACGAAGCCGACCCCGTCCAGCGCGTCCGCGATCCGGTCGAAGCAGCGCAGCCGTTCGATCGACGCGCCGTCGGCCAGTCCCAGTTCTTCCATCAGCGGCCATGCGCGCCGGACAAATCCCGTGACGTTTTCCGCATACCCGTCCATCGGGTCCCAGCAGCGCACGTCGAGGCCCTGCGCGAGGAAATAGACGGCCCAGGACGATCCGATTGTCCCGGCGCCGACGATACCGACGGATTGGATGCTGGCCATGATTGTTGACCTTACAACTTATTTCAAACGGAACGCGTCAGCGGATTTCGGAATTCGCCGGCGAATCGTAGCAGGCCGGCAACAGGTTTGGTCGAGAATTCGGCCCGAAAAGACGGCGTCAGGCCCCCCTGCTCGAGCCGTTTAATTGGCCCTAAATTTGCTTGAATTGAGGTTGAAAGAAACGACCGGACGGACGTCAAAGGCCCTTCCGGGTTCGCAAGAATAAAAATTAATCATGGTTAACAAATAGTTATCGCTTTTCGACCCGGACCTTTCGCAATTATAAGTACGGTACAGGGCTACTCGAGTCGGGGCGAGACAACATTCGAGATCCGCATATGAGTCGCAAAATGAAAAGGGAAGTCATACCGGTCGACGAGGGTCGCCTCGCCGTCGGGCGCGAAGCTTTTGCGAGAGTGACGTTCGCGCTGTTCGTGCTCTGGTTCGCGTTTGCACTCAGCCTTGCCCCGGCCCGGGCCCAGCAGCCGGCCGGCGTCTCCCCGCCATGGACCGCGTTCCAGGTGTCCGGCGAGGCGCAGGTCCGCCCCCTCGGGGATACGAGCGAGTCCGCCTGGCAGCCGGTCCGCAACGGCACCGTCATCGACCGTGCGAGCGAAATCGCCACCGGACCGGACGGACGCGTGAGTCTGAGCCGGGGCGACGACATCATACATGTACGCCCGACCACGACGTTCGCGATCCCGGCGCGCTCGCCGGCGTCGATCTTCACCCGCATCAGGCTGTTCGTCGGAAAGGCGTTCTTCGAGGTCGACAAGAAGCCCGGCGAGGAATTCCAGGTCGAGACGCCCTATCTGGCCGCCATCGTGAAGGGAACGACCTTCAGTGTGGCCGTCGCCGCGGACGGCGCACGCGTGAGCGTCGCGGAGGGGCAGGTCGGCGTGACCGCGCTCGGCTCCGGACAGTCGGTCACGATCGGGCCCGGCCGTTCGGCGGGCGTCTCGTCCGATCCGAACAGCGGCGTGGCGGTCGGGGATACGCCGGCGGGTGAATTCGACGGATCCGGCGACGGCGGCGGACCCGGCAGCGGCGGCGAGGACCAGGACGGCAGCCTCCCGGGTGAATCGGGAGACAGCAGCGAGCAGGCCTCGCGTGGACAGGGCCAGGGACAGGGAGCAGGTGTCGGTCAGAGCCGCGGCCAGGGCCAGGGACAGGGTGCGGCCCGGAGCCGTGGCCAGGGGCAGGGTGTCGGCCAGGGCCGCGGGCGCGGGCAGGGCCCCGGTCAGGGCCAGGGTCAGCGCGCCAGCCAGACGCGTGGCGCGTCGGGATTCGTGATCCGAAAGGCCGTCGGCAGCATTGACCTGAACAGTGCCGCGGCGACCAAGGGACTGGTCCGCGGCGCAAGCGGCAAGTTCACGGGCGCCGGGTCCGGCCGTACGCAAGGCGCGTCCGGTCTTTCCACGGTGATCTCAACCGTCAGCACCCTCAGTTCCATTGCCAGTACCGGCAATGGAAACGGGAACGGGAACGGAAACGGGAACGGAAACGGGAACGGGAACGGGAACGGAAACGGGAACGGCAACGGGAACGGGAACGGAAACGGAAACGGGAACGGCAACGGGAATGGCAACGGAAACGGGAACGGCAACGGGAATGGCAACGGAAACGGGAACGGCAACGGGAATGGCAACGGAAACGGGAACTAGATGGCGCTGCGACCGTCCATCCCCGGCCCGAGCGGCCTGAGAGCCAGACTCCGGCGGTTCGCGCCCCCGGCCCTTGTGGCTGCGGCGGTTGCCGGCCTTTATCTGGCGAACGGCCTCGAGTTCCTCGAGCGCCAGCTGATCGACGCCCGCTTCCAGGTCGAGTCACGCCAGGCCGACCAGAGCATCGTGGTCGCAGCGATCGATTCCGACAGCATGGCGCGCCTTGGTCCGTGGCCGTGGCCGCGAAGCTGGCACGCACAGGTCGTCGACACGCTCCATGATGCCGGCGCGCGCCAGGTCATCATCGACATCGATCTCAGCAACAGCGCAAGTGCGGTGGAAGACCTCGCGCTGGCGAGCGTGCTCGCGCTGCACGGCAACGGAACCGTCCTCGCCGGCTTTGTCGACGGGACTGACGCCGGCGAGCGTGCGCGCGCGGACCGGATGCCCGCGCAGGCCTTCCGCCGCAGCGCCGACACGGCCGCGGTCGCGCTCCGGCCGGACCACGACGCCCGGATCCGCCGGATGCCGGTGTTCGACCGGCTCGCGGACACGATCATCCCGACCCTCGCGACCCGGCTCGCGCTCGACGCAACCACCGCGCGCGGGCCCTACTACATCGACTACGGGATCGACGTTTCCGGGATCACGAAAATCTCCTACGCCGACATCCTCGACGGGGCGTTTTCGCCCGCGGACGTCGCCGGACGATCCGTCATCATTGGCCCGACAACCAGCCAGCTCGGCACCCATGTCCCGGTGCCGCGCTACCGGCTGCTCCCCGCGACCCTCGTCCACACGCTCGCCGCATCGTCGCTGATCGAGAACCGCGCGCTCGAACGGCCATCGCGGCTCGTCACACTGCTGATCGCCGCGCTTGTCGCGTTCGCGCTCTGGGAGACATTCCGGCGGCGCGGCTCCGTGCGCGACCTGGCGGTGGGCACGGCATTGGTATGCTTGAGTTCGCTCGTTGTCGCCTTCGTGGCCTACCGCGGCTGGCCGTTCCTGCTGGACACCACCCCGTGGATGCTGGCGGCGATCCTCGTGCTGGCCGCCGGCACCGGCGAACGCCTTCAGGCCCAGAGACAGCGTATCGCGTCACTCGCGCTCGACCGCAGAAAGTCGAGCCGCCTGCTGACGCTCCTGTTCAACGCGCTCGAGGAGGCGGTGTTCACCACCGATGCCGACGGCAGGATCCTGACGGCCAACTCCGCCGCGTCGCAGATGTTCGCCACGTCGCGCCGCAGCCTGATCGGCCGCGACCTGACCGACCTCTTCCCGCCCGGCGCGAGCACCCCTACGGCGGGCACCGACATGGTGCGCTCGCTTGTCGAGCAGAAGACGAACAGCCGCCGGATCGCGCGCCGCGCGGACGGAAGCGGGTTCCCGGTCGACCTGAACGCGCGTTCCTACACCGGGACCGACTCCACCGCCTACCTGCTGACCGTCCACGACATCAGCGAGTACGAAGAGGCCGAAAAAAGGCGGCAGGTCGTCGAGGAGCAGCTGTTCGACGCGATGGAAAGCTTCGGAGAGCCGTTCGCGATGTACAGCCCCGAAGACCGGCTCCTGATGTGCAACTCCGCCTTCCGCGACCTGTTTCCCGGCCGCCGGGATATCGTTCGCCCCGGCGCCACGTTCGACACGCTGATGGGTGCCGCGGTCGACCTCGGGCAGATGAAGCTGACCAGGCGGCAGCGCGAGATCTGGCGCGACGAACGCGCGAGCCTCATACCCGGCGGCGACGAAAAAATTTCCC
>JAEPNS010000020.1:8231-18743 GCA_017643325.1 Alphaproteobacteria bacterium
ATCGAGCTGTCCAGCGGCCGCTGGCTGCAGGCGGCCGACCAACGCATGCGCTCGGGCGGCTACATCTCCATCCTGTGGGACATCACCGAGGCCAAGGAGCGCGAGGGCGAGATCATCGACGCGCGCGAGGCCGCCGAGCACGCGAACCACGCGAAGTCCGAATTCCTTGCAAACATGAGCCATGAACTCCGCACGCCGCTCAACGCGGTGATCGGATTTTCGGAAATGATGAGCCGGGAAATGCGCGGGCCGATCGGCCACGACGTGTATCTGGACTACAGCCGGGCGATCCACCAGAGCGCCTCGCACCTGCTCAACATCGTCAACGAGATCCTCGACCTCTCGCGCATCGAGGCCGGGGGCATCGTCCTGCAGGAAGAGAGCATCGACCTCGCGGAAATGGCCGATTCGGTCCGCGAGACACTGATCCCGCTGGCGATGGAGATCGAGCTCCGGATCGACGTGGATGTTCCCGGGGACCTGCCGGCGCTATGGGCCGACGCCCGACTGCTGAAGCAGATCCTGATCAATCTGCTCGCCAACGCCGTGAAGTTCTCGGGCCCCGGCGACAACGTCGTCGTGACGGCCGAGCAGGTCGATGGCGGGGCGATCCGCGTGACGGTTACCGACCACGGCATCGGCATCGCGGAATCCGACATCCCTGCCGTTCTCCAGCCGTTCGGCCAGATCGAGAACGCGATGAACCGGAGCCACGAAGGCGTCGGACTGGGGCTCTCGCTCGCACGCATGTTCGCCAAGGCTCATGACGCGGAACTCACGATCGACAGCGAACCCGGGGTCGGAACCTCCGTGGCGGTGACCTTTCCGCAGGAGCGGGTGCGTAAGAACCGCGCGGTCCGGGCCTAGCGCCGGGACCGGAGCCTACTGGGCCTTCAGGACGCGCACGCGCCAGGGGCCCGTCGCCTCGATACTCAGCTTGAACAGGCCCGGCCCCCGGTTGACGAGCTTGCCGACCTTCGGCTTCACGTCGCCGCGCGTCTGCAGGTCGCTGGAATCCAGGATGGTGTCCTCGTCGTCGAGGAGGCGGACCAGAAACGTGCTGCCCCGCGCGGTCCAGCGGACCTCGAACTTCCCCTGCGCGCGGAACGCCCCCGTCGTGCGCGCGTTCTTACCCTCGATCTGGAAGATCACCTGGTCCTTCGGTACCGGCGATGCCGGCTTGTCCTGTGCCATCGCAGGCTTGGCCGCCGCAAGAAGGAACAGGCAAACCAGGCAGGGTCTCAACAGCCCGGTCACGCCGCGCAACGCCCTAGCCCTCGAACTTCGTGCCGGCGATCCCGCTGCGCAGGTCCTTCGCCGTGAAGAAATGGCAGTCGCCGTCCGGGGACACGGTGACGGAGTGCACCGTGTCGGCCGGGATGTAGATGAGATGTCCCGGCCCGACGTCCGATTCCTGCCCGTCGACGGTCGCGTGCAGCTCGCCCTTCAGGACATAGATCCACTGCTCGTTCGGATGGGTGTGCGGTTCGGACGTCTGTCCCGCGGGCAAAGTCATCACGCCGACCTGCGTCAGTTCGCCTTCCACCACCGGACCGAAGGTCTCGGCATAGCCGGGCCCCGCCATCAGGCCCTGCAGGGCGTCGACATCGAACACATAAGCCCCGTCGCCGGCCTTGTAGGCCCCCTCGGTCTTGGTTTTTGCATCACTCATCTGAACCTCCTCGGTGCTGGCGCGAGCCTACCAGCATGCCTGCCGCCGATCGAATCAGATGCAGGACTGCCGGAAAACAGCTGCGATAATGCAGTAAATTTTATCGATTTCATCTACATTTAGGTTTCTTTTTTTCGATTAATGATACTCCGTTTTTTATTCTTCTGTATTTGTCCCTATACAAATGAAACCCGTATCTTCTCCGTGTTTTTGGCCGGAACCCGTGGCCCCGGAGGTTCGAAATGAAGATACTTGCGCTCACATCACAGAAAGGCGGATCGGGCAAAACGACCCTCGCCGGCCATCTGGCGGTCGCGGCAGAGAGCGCGGGCGCGGGCCCGGTCGCCCTGATCGATACGGACCCGCAGGGAAGCCTGACGGACTGGTGGAACGCACGCGAGGCGGCCACCCCGGCTTTCATCAGCGCATCGGTCCCCACACTGGCGGGCGATCTCGAGCGCGCGCGCGACCTCGGGTTCGGGCTCGTGGTCATCGACACGCCCCCCGCGATCACCGACATGATCGAGCACGTGATCGCGCTGTCGGACCTGATCGCGATCCCGACCCGGCCGAGCCCGCACGACCTGCGCGCGGCGGGCACCACGATCTCCATGGTCGAGGCCGCGGGAAAGCCGCTCGTGTTCGTGATCAACGGCGCGAACCCCCGCGCCCGGATCACCGGCGAGGCCGCCGTCGTCCTGTCGCAGCACGGCACCGTCGCGCCTGTCACGGTGCACCAGCGAACCGATTTCGCCGCGAGCATGATCGACGGCCGCACCGTGCAGGAGCTGCCGCGCGCCGAGCGCTCCAGCGACGAGATCGCCCGGCTCTGGGACTATATCGACGGCCGGTTCCGCAAGGAGTCCGGCACCACGATGATGGCGGACGGATTCGCGAAGCTGGCGGGACGTCCGTCCGGCGGCGCAAGCCACTGGACCGCCGCCCGATGAGCGAGCAACTTCTGGCCGAGAAGGGGCGCGCCAACCCGGCCGCGGCACACCATGGGGGCGAATCCCGTTTCCAGGCACGACGGGTCGTCGTGCTGCCGCCGCTGACCCTCGGCTCGGATGTCCGGACAGCGGGCGCGACGCACGACGAGCGGACCACACCGCGCCGCCCCGCCGCACGCATGAGCGGGCAACTGCCCGGCCGGCGAAAGAAGTTCACGTTCCGGATCGAACCTGACCGGCACGAGCGGTTTTGCCGTCACGCGGACGCGCTGGGGATCAGCCGGCAGGAGTTGCTGACCCGGGCCCTGGATGCGTTTCTCGACAACGCGGAGAAGGCGGGCAAACCGCATCCGGGCGAACAGGCGTTGCTGCCGCTTCCAGACTGGAACGTGCCCCGCTGGCACGATCTGGCGACCGATGCGCGCTGACGAGACACAGCGGGACACGCCGGAGACGCCCGACGAGGTCCCCGGCGATGGTGCGGCTGCGACAAGCAGGCCCGCACCCGCCGCCTCGCTGTCGTCGATCCGAATCCCGGTCCGCAAGCCGCGGGAACGCGGCGGTCAAACACGCGCCCCGCACGGCGCCCCGGGCACGACGGACACCCCGCCCGGGCCGACTCTGCCCGGACCCACCCCGCCCGAACCCACCCCGGTGCCCATCAACGACGACGAGCCCGCCGCGCGCCCGCGGCGGTTCCCGTCCGCCGCGCCCCCGCCACCAGGCGACCGGGACTCCGGGGCAGCGCGGCCCGTTCCGGTTTCGGTTGACGCTCACGACGGGACGAGCGATGCGGAACAGGTTGCCCCCGCCGCCGTCATCGACCTGTGGGAACACCTCGCTGCAAACCGGCTCCGGCCGAAACTGTCCGACATGGATGCCGTCACGATCGCGCGGCAGTGGCCGAACAGCCTGTTGCTCAGGGTGCGCGAGGACGGACGCAGGCCGGTGCTGGAGGTCGCGCACATGTTCGTGCCGACGGCTGGCGGCCCGACGAGCCCCATCCCCATCGACGCCATGACCGTGGACTGGATTGTCGCGCTCGGCCGCGAGGTCGTGGCCACCCGGGCGCCGATCCACGAGACCGACGCCGTGCCGACCGGCGCAGGCCCCATCGACTGCGGCGTGATCGCGCTGCCGTTCGGGCCCGAGACCTGCGTCGACCATGTGCTCTGCCACCTCTACCGGGTGGACGAAAACACGATCGAGGGCGACGTGATCGTCGAGGACCGCCTGCCGGCGCGCGACCGGTCGGGCATCAAGCGGCTGTTCGGGCGCTAGCGGAGCGCCCCGCAGAACCCTATCGCGAGAACACCTTGCGCAGCAGCTCCGTCGTGCGCTTGGCGGGATTCTCGCGGATCGCCTTCTCTTCGGCCGCGAGATACAGGAAGATTCCCTGCAGGCCGAGGTCGAGGACATGGTCCGTGAGGTCCGCCTTCGCGTCCGGCACGAAGGGGATGTTCCGGTAACGCCCGAGCGCCGCGTCATACGCCTGGATCGCGCCGACATCCGCCAGGCTGTCATCCACGATCGGGCGCATGCGGGACTTGAGGTCCGGCGTCATCGTCCGCTCGAAGTAGCGTGTCGCGGCATCGTCGGGCCCGTTGTAGATCGCCCGCACGTCGTCCAGCGTCATCTGCTCGATCGCGTTCCAGAAGACGGCCCGCGCCTCGGGCGCGGCCGTTTCCGCCGCGCGGTTCAGCCGCAGTTCGAGGTCGTCCATCATCCCGGACAACCCGACGCGCGCGAGCGTGCTCTGCACGGTCTTCAGGCTGTCGGGCAGCGGGATGTGGATCTTCGGGTCGGCGTTGTAGCCGTCGACCGCGCCGACCTGGTCGACCACCCTCCCGACGCCGACCCGCAGCGCCTCGCGAAGCCCGTTCCCGATCTCCGCGTCGCTGAGCGCGGCCGCGCCCGGCGACCCGCCGCCGCCCGGCAGGTTCCGCAGCAACTCGCCGCCGCGCTTGAGCCAGTCGGACTGCGCCGCCGTGCCGGTCGGCACGAGGGCGAGCGAAAGGCAGATCGCGAGGGCAAGGGTCCTGTTCATCGGCATGATCGCCTCCCGGTTTTGCGGGTCTTTGGTATCACACCCGCACGCGGCGCGGCATCGCAAAGCGGCGCGACAGTGGTAGGATGACGGCCCACCCAACAGGCCATGCCCCGACCATGAACCGTATCGCGTTATTCATCCTCGCCACGCTGACCGGCGCCGGTGCCGTCTACGCCGTCTGGACCGACCTGTCCGGCGGCGGCGCGGTGTCCGCGAGCGTCATCCTCCAGGCGATCGCGGCGGTCGTCATCGTGGCCGCGACCGCGATCACCTGGGAAGCGGTCATCACCGACCGGCCGGAGCGGCGCGCGCGCCTGAAGCGGACGGCGCTGGTGGTTCTTGTCGTCGGCATCGCCGGGCTGGGCGCCAACGCCTTTTTCGGCGGCACGACCAAGGCCCCGGACGGCGCCGTGTTCGCGGTCTCGCTGCTCCTGATCCTGCAGGCATTCCTCACCATCGGGTATGCCAGCCGCGGCGCGTGAGCGCGCCGCTCGCGAACCTCAGCGGAAACCTGCGCGGCATCCTGTGGATGGTCGCGACGGGCATCCTGTTCGTCGCTGTCACCGGGATCGTCCGGCACCTGGGCACGGACATGAACCCGGTCCAGGCGGCGTTCATCCGCTACGCCTTCGGGCTGCTGCTGCTCGTCCCGGTGTTCCTGCGCATGGGCCGCCTCGTCCGCGAGCCCCGGACCGTGGGACTGCACGCGGTGCGCGGCTTCGTCCACGGGATCGGCGTGATGCTCTGGTTCTTCGCGATGGCCCGAATCCCCATCGCGGAGGTCACCGCGCTCGGCTTCACGGCGCCGATCTTCACCACGCTCGGCGCGGCGCTGTTCCTCGGCGAGCGACTCCACCTCTACCGCATCGGCGCGGTGCTGATGGGCTTCGGCGGGGCGCTGGTTGTGCTGCAGCCGGGCTTCCAGGAGATCAACCTCGGCTCGATCGCCCAGCTCGTCGCCGCGCCGCTGTTCGCGGCGTCGTTCCTGATCGCCAAGCGGCTGACGCGCGTGGAGTCGAGCGCGGCCATCGTCGCCTACCTGTCGATCTTCGTGACGCTGACCCTGCTGCCGCCCGCGCTGATTTTCTGGCGCGAACCGACAGCGGTCGAGCTCGGCTGGCTGTTCGCGACCGCGGCCTGCGCCACGGCCGGGCACTACACCCTGTCGCAGGCGTTCCGCGCGGCGGACATCACCGTGACCCAGCCGATCCAGTTCCTGCAGCTCGTCTGGGCGACGCTGCTGGGGCTCGCCCTGTTCGGCGAGCAGCCGGAAATCTGGACCTGGGTCGGCGGCGGCATGATCGTCGCCAGCGCGACGTTCATCGCGCACCGGGAGGGCGTGCGCCGGTCCCGGGAAAAGGAGGACGGCGCCCGCGGCTAGCGGAACACGACCGCGGCGGCCGCGAGCACCAGCATCGCCACGGCTCCGAGGCCCACCAGCGTCAGCACGGCCGCCAGCGCGAGCCGGTTGGCGACGGGACGGTCTTCGGTGGTGTCTCGTTCTTCCATTCGCTCGTTCCCCGCAAGGGACGCTACAGGGCGGCAGGGGCTGCCTCAAGCCGCCGAAATCGCCACATACTCACAAGACGTCTATGATTCGGCACGCACCATTGTATTCTTCGCCCACGTCGTCCGCCGGAAAGGAGCCGGGTGGTGAATTTTGTCTTCGAAGTCGGGTTTTTCGCGGCCGCCTTCGTGCCCACGTTTCTGGTCAGCCGGATCATCTTCCGGCTCACGAAGCAGTGGGAGGGCAGCCTCAAACGGCTGGCGCTCGCCAACCTGGCATCGGGCGTGATCTGCGTCCTCGTGTTCTTGATCGCGGGCGCCTGGTTCGCCGCCGGCCTCGACTTCCCCTGGCTGTACGGCATTGCCAATTTCGCGATCGCGCAGCTGATCTGGTTCGGGGTCGACGTCTATTCGGACTGGATCAATCGACGGCTGAAAAGCCAGAACGAACAGGGATAACGGGAGAGACATCATGAGCCTCGACGGCCAGAAGGTATTCGTCATCGGCGGCAGCTCGGGCATCGGCCTCGAGACGGCGCGGCTGGCGCAGGACGCCGGCGCGCAGGTCACGATCGCCAGCCGGTCGGAAGAAAAGCTCGCCGCCGCCCAGGCGGAGATCGGCGGGCAGGTGGCGACAACCCGGATCGACGTGCTGGACGACGACAGCGTGAAGGCGGCGTTCGCCGCGACCGGCACCGTGGACCATGTGGTCTTCACCCCGCCCGGCGGAACCGTCGGCAAGATCCGCGAGATCGACACCGACGCGGTTCTGCAGGGCCTCGACGCCAAGATCGTCGCCGCGGTGCGGACCGCAAAATACGCGGACATCTCCGAGCGCGGCTCGCTCACCTTCATCACCGGCCAGTTCGCGCGGCGGCCGCTGCCCGGCATGCTGATGGGCGCGGCCGTGAACGCCGCGATCGACGTGCTCGGCCGCGGGCTTGCGGTCGAGTACGCCCCGATCCGGGTCAACATGATCTCGCCCGGCGTGATCGACACGCCGCTGCACGCGCGCCTGCCCGACGAGATGCGCGAGGGCATGTTCAAGAACGCCGCCAGCCGGCTGCCCGTGGGCCGCGTCGGCACCCCCGACGAGATCGGCATGATGGCCGTGCAGGTGATGGAGAACGGATTCCTGACCGGCGCGATCATCGAGATCGACGGCGGCGCCAACGTTCTCGTCTGACGATCCGCACAAGGGAGACCGGCATGGGCAGCGAAGGCACGGGCGTCGGAAACGCCGACATCGATATCGGCTCCTTCTGGAAGGCCGTCGGCAACCGGGCGGTGGCGGCCACGGTCGTGACCGCGCGCGGCAGCGCCGGCCCGGCCGGCTTCCTCGGCCTTTCGGCGACCCATGTCTGCGCCGACCCGCCGACCATGCTCGTCTCGATCGACGCCAGGACGTCGGCGCTGGGCGCGATCCGGGATTCGAAACACTTCGCGATCAACTACCTGCCGCGCGGCGCGGAGGGCGTGGTCGACCACTTCTCGGGCAAGACGGACCTCAAGGGACCGGACCGCTTCGAGGCGGGAAAGTGGTCCTACCTGGCGACGGGCGCACCGGTCTTCGACGGCGCGGTCGGGGTGTTCGACTGCACCCTCGAGGAGGTGATCGAGCGCCACGGCACGATCATCGCGCTGGGCCGCGTCGTCGCGATCGGGGGCGATGCGGACGCCGACCCGCTGGTCTACTTCCGCGGCGGGTATCTCTAGAGCGGGCAAACCTCATCCTTCGTCGAGCTCAGGATGAGGATTTCAAAAATGATGCTCCTCACGCTGGGCCTGACGAAGCGCGCGGGCCGACACGCACGGTCTACTGCGCGGCTTCCTCGGCATTCGCGAAGAAGCGGTTCTCCGGGCGCGGCAGGCCCATGTTCTCGCGCAGCGTCCCGCCCTCGTACGTCGTGCGGAGAAGGCCGCGGCGCTGCAGTTCCGGCACCACGCGATCGCAGAACAGGTCGAGGCCTTCCGGCAGGAACGGGAACATGATGGTGAAGCCGTCGCTCGCCCGGGCGTCGATCCATTCCTCCATCTGGTCGGCGATTGTCTCCGCCGTCCCGACCATGGCGAGGCCCGAATAGCCGCCCATCCGCTGGGCGAGCTGGCGCACGGTCAGCCCCTCCTGTTCGGCCAGCCGGATCGCGCGCTCGCGCCCGCTCTTGGACGCGTTGCTCTCGGGGATGTCCTTCGGCAGCGGCCCGTCGAGGTCGAACTTCGACGCGTCCGTGCCGAGCGAGATCGACAGCGAGGCAATGGCGCTGTCGAGGTGGACCTTCGAATCGAGCACGGCGCGTTTTTCCTGCGCCTCCTCGACCGTGTCGCCGACCACAACGAGGCAGGCCGGCAGGATCTTCAGGTGGTCGGGCTCGCGCCCGAGTTTCGTCATCCGGCCCTTCACGTCGCCGTAGAACTCCCTGCCGTCCTCGACGGTGCGCTGGGCGGCGAAGATCGCGTCCGCGGTCTCGGCCGCGAGCTGACGGCCGGCGTCCGAGCCGCCCGCCTGCACGATCAGCGGCCAACCCTGCACCGGCCGCGCCACGTGCAGCGGCCCGCGCACGGAAAAGAACTCGCCCTTGTGGTCGAGGGTGTGGAGCTTGTCGGGATCGAAGAACACGCCCGACTCCACGTCGCGCACGAACGCGTCATCGGCCCAGCTGTCCCACAGGCCGGTGACGACATCGTAGAATTCGCGCGCCCGGCGGTAGCGGTCCGCGTGGTCGAGATGCTCCTCGAGGCCGAAATTCTTCGCCGCGTCGGGGTTCGAGGTGGTGACGATGTTCCAGCCCGCGCGCCCGCCCGAGATGTGGTCGAGCGAGGCGAACCGCCGCGCCACGTGGAACGGCTCGTCGAAGGACGTCGACCCGGTCGCGATCAGGCCCAGATTCTCCGTTGCCATCGACAGCGCCGAGAGAAGCGTGAACGGCTCGAACGACGTTGCGGTGGCGCTGCGCTTCAGCGCATCCATCGGCATGTTCAGCAGCGCCAGGTGGTCGGCCATGAAGAACGCATCGAAACGCGCCGCCTCCAGCCGCTGGGCATATTTCACGATGGCCGGAAAGTTGAAGTTGGCGTCGGGCGTGCCGCCCGGGTACCGCCACGCGCCGGTGTGGATGCTGATCGGGCGCATGAACGCCGCCAGGTGAATCTGCTTCGTGCCGGTCATTCGCCAAGGTCTCCGTGTTCGATCCCGACATGATGGCAGATAGTCCCGCCGGAGGTCAGGTCAAAGCGTCGTGCGTCTCGAAGGATGCCTGGTCTGGCGCTGTTACCCGAGTGGCCCGAAGTCCGGCGGGGAAATCCGGCGCTGCGCCGCCGCCTCGTAGGTGGACGCGATACGCAGCAACGTGTCCTCGGTGCCCGGCTCGGAACGGAACACCAGCGAGAAGGGCAGGCCCGGCGCGTCCAGTTCGGTCGGCGTATCCGAAGGCGACCAGACGTATTTCGTCGCATCCTCGTTCAGCTTGAAGACAGGGTCGTAGGCCACGGTGACGTAGCCCGCGGGCACCAGCATCTCGGTCAGGCCGGCGTTCGGGCCGTAGAGGCTCTCGGGCCGCAGGTTCGACGGCAGGCCGTACTGCTCCGGCGTGCCGATGATGCCCGGCGGCCAAGGCGTATGCAGGCGCACGAAGGCATCGAGCCTGTTCTCGATGAGCACCATCATATCGATCCGCCGCAGCATCTCGCGCAGCATGATCCGCTCGTTGACGCCCTGCCGACCGTCGAGCGGGTTGCGCGGATCGGCGGTTTCCTCCCAGTTGATGAAGGCGGCGCGCTGGTCGTCGCCCCAGAACTTGGAACGTGCGTTGAGCTGCGCCCAGTTGTCGAGGGTCTCCTCGAACCCGGCCGCCTTCCAGTCCTCCGCCCGGCGCATCAGGTACTGGCTGATGTGGAAGCGGAAGGTCTTGGACAGCTCCTGCTGCTGGATGGTCGCGATGTCGAGGTTCGCCGGCCCGTCGATCGCGCCCTCCGCGAGCGCCACGCAGTAGTCGATCGGGTCCATGTCGCCGTCACCGAACGTCTTGCCGGGCAGGAACTCGGTCGGCCTGATCGCCGCGGCGAACTCCTTGAACAGCGGCGTGCCGTCCGGCGCGAGGCGGAACAGGATGTCCGGCATGAACACCGGCAGCAGCTTGCGCAGCGCACGCCGGAAGTCCGTGCCCATCTGTTCCAGATCGGGATCGGGCGTCCAGAGCGGATCGCCGGACTCCACCAGCGTCGCGCCGAGATGCCCGCCGAGCACATCCTTGATCTCGACCGTGGCCGCGTCGACGATCGGCTTCTCGGTCAGCGAATTCTTCGGATAGACCATCGATTCGCGCACCACGCCGAGG
>JAEPNS010000210.1:0-2161 GCA_017643325.1 Alphaproteobacteria bacterium
ATGTTGCGCCGGTTCCAGTCGACGTCGGACAGCATCGAGATGCCCGCGGCCGCCACCATGCCGAACATGACGATCACGCCGCCGCCGAGCACCTCGATGGGGATCGTGGTGATCGCCGCACCGATCTTCGGGAACAGGCCCGCGAGGATCAGCAGGATCGCGCCGTAGGTCACCACGTGCCGGCTCATCAGGCCGGTCATGGCGACCAGCCCGACATTCTGGCTGAACGAGGTGTTGGGCAGGCCGCCGAAGATGCCGGCGATCGCGGTGCCGAAGCCGTCGGCGTAGGTCGCACCGGTGATCTCCTTGTCGGTGGCCTCGCGCCCGGCACCCCCCTTGGCGATGCCCGAGACGTCGCCGACGGTTTCCACCGCCGACACGAACGCCATCAGGCAGAAGCCCACCACGGCTGCGATGCTGAACTCGAAGCCGAAGTGGAAGGGATCCGGCAGCTCGAACACGGCCGCGCGGCCAATGTTGTCGAAGCTCACCATCCCGAGCGCGAGGGCGATCAGGTAACCCGCGATCAGGCCGATCAACACGGCGGCGACGGACCACATGCCCCGGGTGAAGAACTTCAGGCCGAGGGTCACGACGATCACGCTGCCGGCCACGAACCAGTTCAGTCCGCTGCCGTACTCCGGCGTCCCGATGGCGGGGACACCGCCGGCGGCGTACTGGATGCCGACCTTCACGAGCGCGAGGCCGATCATCAGCACGACCAGCCCCGTGACGAGCGGCGGCAGGGCAAAGCGAATCCGGCCGATGAAGGTGCCGAGCAGGGCGTGGAAGAGCCCGCCGATCAGCACACCGCCGAACAGCGCCGGAAGCGCCTCGACGCCCTTGCCTGCGACCAGCGGGATCATGATGGGCAGGAAAGCAAAGCTCGTGCCCTGGACGACGGGCAGCTTGGCGCCGACCGGGCCGAGGCCGACGGTCTGGATTACCGTGGCGATGCCGGCGAACAGCATCGACATCTGGATCATGTAGATGAGTTCCGGGAAGTCGGGCGAATTGGACCCGAAGCCGAACCCGGCGGCCCCGGCGACGATGATCGCCGGTGTCACGTTGGAGATGAACATCGCGAGGATATGCTGAATCCCGAGCGGGATCGCCTTCGCAATGGGCGGTGTGTAGTCAGGATCGCGGAGCTGTTCCGGCGTTCCGATGCCTGTGATTGCCATTTGTTGCCTCCGATTTTTTATTGAGCGTGGCTAGGCGGTGGTGGAACTAACGAACGCACTCAGGGTGCCTGGATGATGTACGGCTCTTCGAACCAGTGCTCCTCCAGGTTGGGACCGTCGCCGATACGGTCGACGACGGCGAAAAGGCCGGGTTCGTGGAGCGGCGTCAGGACGCCGTGCCAGGTCCCCCGGCGGTAATTCACGCCCTGACCCGGGCGGGTGAGAAAGGCCTTCGGTGTTCCCGGTGCGCCGCACGCGTCGGGTGCGACGATTATCAGGAAGGGGTCGGCGGTCATCGGCAGGAACGCCTGGCTGCCCTGCGGATGCCGCTCCATCATGTCGAGTTCGTAGGGCAGGGCGCGCGGCCTAGCCTGGAACAGGCTGATTCCCGCGCGCGCGCCATCGCCTGTGAAATCCAGGCCGGCGAGGTCGTGATAGCGCCCACACATGCCGCGGTTGATGATCTGGTCCGGTTCCCCCACCGCCTCGATCACTTCGCCGAAAGGCGCAAAGGCCTCAGGCTCGAGCGCGGCGGTGTGGACCGTGCGGCTCATGCAATCGTGCCGAACAGCCGCAGGCGGCTGATGCCGCCGTCGGGAAAGATGTTCAGCCGGACATGGGTGACCGGCCCGAGATCGGCAATCGCGTCGCCGTCGAACGGATGCTCGGCGTCGGCAGAGAGTTTCCGCGGCGCCAGAAGCGTGTCCCAGAACATCGACGCCGCGACGATGGCCTCGTCAAGCTCGGCGCCGAAGCCCGACATGTCGGCGGCCTGGATCGAGCAGGAATCCGGGTAGTTGCCCTTGAAGTGCGCGGTGTCCACAAGCGCGCGCGAAACCGTGCCGCGCCCGGCCAGCGCGACGATGATCCAGTCGTGCCCGGGCCCGCGCCGGCGGCGGGTTTCCCAGCCGTCGCCCATGTTCTCGCCGCGACCGGGCGCGAGCATCCGGTGGAAGGTGCCGTAATGGGCGTCGGAA
>JAEPNS010000210.1:2171-6271 GCA_017643325.1 Alphaproteobacteria bacterium
GGCCACGATGCGACCGCCGTTCAGCGCGGAGGCGAGGTCGAGTTCGGTGCCGGGCGCGGCGTTAATGCGCGGGGTGCCGAACACCCGCAGCCGCGCGACCCCGCCGTCGGGGTAGATGTGCAGGCGCAGGTGGCTCCAGACGCGATCGTCGTCGCATGCGAAGTGGTTGTGGCTGTCCGGTGCGAGTGCCGACGTGGGGAGGATTTCCTCCCACCCGGCGCTGTCGTCCGGGTCACCGTCACCGCTCCAGCCCTCGATCCGGCAGGCCGGGGCGTTGTTCCCGGTGAAGTGGGAGGTGTCGACGTCGAAGCCGTGGATCCGCCCGGGCGTGGCCAGCGCGACAATGGCGTGGTCGTGTCCGCCGCCCCGTCGGCGCCGGGTTTCCCAGCCGTCCATCCACTTGCCGTTGTCGTCGTACCTGTCCGGATAGAAGACGGCCGGACCGTCCTCGAGCATCCGGGCGAGCGGGGCAAAGAATTCGTCCGTTGCGGACACCGCACGCGCGCCGAGGCCCGCGGATGCGATGTTGATCGCGCTTCGTGCGAAGGCCGGCGGGTGTTCGGGGTCGGGAGCGACGATCCGTTCAGTCATCGAGCATGTCCTCGAGGCGCAGCCGCGTGATCCGTTCGACCTGGCGGCAGGCTTCGGCGAATTCGGTGTCGCGGTCGTGGCCGATCCGGGTCCTGAACGCCTGGAGCACCTGTTCCTTGGTCAGGCCCGTGACCGCAATGATGAAGGGAAAGCCGAACTTGCCGGTGTATTCGCTGTTCAGCTTCGTGAAGGTCTCGCGCTCGTCGTCGGTCAACGCGTCGAGGCCGGCCGAGGCCTGTTCGGTCGCCGATTCCGCCGTGAGGCGCCTGGCCTGCGCGAGCTTTCCGGCCAGGTCCGGGTGGGCGCGCAGAACCTCGAGCCTTTCCGCATCGCTGGCCGCCCGGAACGCGCGCGCCATGGCATTGTGGACGCCCGATGCCGTGTCGTGCGCCGGGCCGAGTTCGAGTGCATGGGCGCGCTCGGCAACCCAGGGCGAATGCTCGAACACACCACCGAAACGCGCCACGAAGTCCTCGCGCGAGAGCGTCGAGGGGCGGTCGCCGCTATCGGGGGCGGGATGCGTTGTCCGCCAGTGGTCCGCGATATCGATGCGCCGCGCGAACCAGACATTGTCATGGCTCTGCGCATACTCGACGAACCGCTTGAGCGCCTGGATGCGGCCCGGCCGCCCGGCAAGACGGCAGTGGAGGCCGACCGACAGCATCTTCGGCGAACCGTTTGCACCTTCCTCGTACAGCGCGTCGAAGCTGTCCTTCAGATAAGCGAAGAACTGGTCGCCGGAGTTGAAGCCCTGTGCCGTCGCAAAGCGCATGTCGTTGGCGTCCAGGGTGTAGGGCACGACAAGCAGCGGCTCGTGCTCGGACAGGTACCAGTAGGGCAGGTCGTCCGCGTAGCTGTCCGCCGTGTAGGCGAAGCCGCCGATCTCCGCGATCAGGTCCATCGAATTCTCGGTGCAGCGCCCGGTGTACCAGCCGTAGGGACGTTCGCCGGTGGCGTGGGTGTGGATCCGGATCGACTCCTCGATCAGCGTCCGTTCCTCGTCGCGTTCGAAGTCCTTCCACTCGATCCACTTGTGCCCGTGGGACGCAATCTCCCAGCCGGCGTCCTGCATGGCACGGGTCTGGGCGGGGGATCGTTCGAGCGCGGTCCCGATGGCGTATACCGTCACGGGGATATCCGCAGCCGTGAACAGCCGGTGCAGCCGCCAGAACCCGGCGCGTGCGCCGTACTCGTAAATGGATTCCATGTTCCAGTGGCGCTGGCCGGGCCAGGCCTGGGCGCCGACGATCTCCGACAGGAAGGCCTCGGACGCCGCATCGCCGTGGAGGATCGAGTTTTCGCCGCCTTCCTCGTAGTTGATCACGAACTGGACGGCGATCTGCGCGCCCTCCGGCCATTGCGGGTCGGGCGGCGATGCGCCGTAGCCATGCAGATCGCGCGGATAGCGGTTCAAGGTTGCCCCCACCTCAGAAACTTGGTTTTACCTATTAATCCAAAACAATCGCGTCGATTTTCAAAAAACAAAAGAAAGACATGTTGGCGTTTGCATGTTTCGTTCCGGGCCGATTGGACGATGATGGTAACCGACCCGGATGGTAGCAGGATGAGGCGAGTCATGAGCGACGGCGGATATCTCACCACCCATGTGCTGGACACGGCCCGCGGATGCCCCGCGGCCGGGCTTTCCATCGACCTGTTCCGGATCGAGGGCGATACGCCGGTGCACATGGCGTCGGTCTCGACCAACGACGACGGTCGCACCGACGCGCCGATCCTGCCTGTCGAGGCGTTCCGGCCCGGCACCTACGAACTGGTGTTCCACGCCGGGGACTACCTGACCCGCACGGCGGGCCTGTCGGCAGAGGAACTGTTTCTCGACCATGTGCCGCTGCGCTTCAACGTGACCGACGCCGGTGCGCACTATCACGTGCCACTGCTCCTGTCCCCGTTCGGCTACTCGACCTATCGGGGAAGCTGAACGCGCGCGGTGCCGCCCTTCAGTTCCTCGCGGCAGCGCGCCACCATGAAGTCCATGAACAGCGTGATCTTGGGGTCCTGCAACTGTTTGTGCGGGTACAGGCAGGAGAGCTGCGCCGGCGTTGGAGGTGTCGCGGTCGCGACCGGGACGAGCGCACCGGACTTGAGGTGATCGGCGACCTCGAACACGGGCTTGTTGGCGATTCCCTGGCCGGCGAGCGCCCAGTCGGTCAGCACATCACCGTCGTCGCTTTCGAACGGCCCGTCGACCTCGAAGCTGCGCGGTGCGCCGTCCTCGATCAGGGTCCACGCGAATTCCGGCGCGCCGGGAAAGCGCAGCAGCAGGCAGTCGTGCCTGTCATCGATCAGGGCCTGTCCGTCCGCGGGCATGCCGCGCCGGGCGATATAGTCCGGCGCCGCGCACAGCACGCGCGGGCAGTCGGCGATCTTGTTCAGCCGCAGTGAGGAATCGGTCAGGCTGCCCAAGTGGAACGCGACGTCGATGCCCTCCTTGGTGATGTCGACGTTGCGGTCGGACATGCGCAGGCGGACGTTGATTTCCGGATAGCTGTCCTTGAACGCGGGCACGTTCGGCGCGATGAACCGGCGACCAACTCCGAGCGGCGCGGCGACGAAGATCGTACCGCGTGGCTGCCGGGAGATCGCGGCGACGGCCGCCTCGGCCTCCTCCATCGCCTGCAGCACTTTTACCGCACCTTCGTAGTAGGCCTGGCCGTGCTCGGTCGGGTGGATCCGGCGCGTCGTGCGGTTGAAGAGGCGTACGCCCAGATGTTTCTCCAGCCGCGAGATGCGGCTCGATGCCACGGCGGGCGAGACACGCTGATCGCGCGCCGCCTCGGACATGCTGCCGAGTTCGAAGACACGGACGAACGTACGGATGTTGTCGAACTGGGACATGTCCCGAATTTACTCGAAAATCTTGAAAGTCCTTGCCGATTTTCCGCGTTCCCAAAAATCAGCCATCCGCTAGTCTGGCTGGAATGGCTGGTTCGGGCCCGGGAGGGGGAGCATGGACACCGCAATCTTCATGGACTGGATGTCGTTCGCGGCGCGCTGGTTGCACGTTGTCACCGGCATCGCGTGGATCGGTACATCCTTCTACTTCATCGCACTCGACCTCGGCCTGCGCCGGTCCCCCGACCTGCCGGAAGGCGTGAACGGAGAGGAATGGCAGGTCCACGGCGGCGGCTTCTATCATGTCCGCAAGTTCCTGGTGGCGCCGCCGGAGCTCCCCGAACATCTGGTCTGGTTCAAGTGGGAGGCCTATTCGAGTTGGCTCTCCGGCTTCGTGCTGATGGTCATCATCTACTACATGGGCGCCGATTTGTTCCTGGTCGATCCCGAGGTGCTCGACATCCCGACCGGCTGGGCCATCGCGATTTCCATCGGGTCGATCGGGTTCGGCTGGCTCGCCTACGACTTCATCTGCAAAAGCCGGTTCGGCGAGGACAACACCCGTCTGATGATCTTCCTGTACGTCCTGCTGGTCATCATGGCCTGGGGATACACCCAGGTCTTTTCAGGCCGGGCGGCGCTCCTTCATCTCGGGG
>JAEPNS010000211.1 GCA_017643325.1 Alphaproteobacteria bacterium
AGGGCTACGAGGCGTGGCGGAACCACGGCGCGTGGATCGAGGAGACCAACCCGGCGTTCGGGCCGGGCGTGGACGGGCGGTTCGCCGCGGTGTCCGGCATCACGAAGACGGAATTTTCGGAGGCCAGCGCGAAGCGCGCGGAGATCCGCGCACAGGTTCACGGCCTGCTCGACGCGCGCACGGTGCTGTGCGTGCCGAGCGCCGCCGGTGCCCCGCCGCTCAAGGGGCTGGACCCGGACCTGCTCGAGGACTTCCGCAACCGGACCCTCAATATCTGCTGTATCGCGGGGCTCTCGGGCCTGCCGCAGGTCAGCATGCCCCTGGCTACGGTCGACGGCTGCCCGCTGGGGATCTCGCTGGTCGCGATGCCGGGCCACGACGAGACGCTGCTGCGCGCCGCCGTCGAACTGGGCTGATCGTCGGGCGTCCCGGCGGCGCTATTCCGCCGCGGTCTCGAGACCCGCACGTTCCTCGGGCGGCCCGTCCAGCCAGTCCGCAAGTATCTGGCGCATCAGGATGCCCGGCCGGTCCAGGACCATGTGCGCCTCGGCGTGCAGGTCCAGCGGATAGTCGGGTCCCGTTGTTTCCAGAATCCGGCGATCCTCGGCTGCGACGCGCCGGTCGAACGCGGCGACATTCTCGCCCGGCGCGTCCGCTTCGGTGTCGTTGCGGTAGACGAACTGGCAGCGGTGGGTGCGCTCGTCGTCGATCGGCGTCGTGAAGCCGATGATCTGGTGGATCAGCCCGGTCGGGTAGGTGATGCGGATCGTGAACACCGCGGGCAGCCGCCAGGTGATCTTCATTTTCCGCAGCGTGTGATCGTCGGCAATGTTCAGGTTCTTCTGCTGGTCCTCGCGGTTCGCGACGGGCACGTAACAGCGGATGCCGACGCCGTCCTCCATCTCGAACAGGTCCAGGTCCGGGGAGACGGGGCTCTCGTCCTCGCCGAAGGTCTCGCGGTGGACGAAGCTGACATGGGACAGGTCGAGCGCGTTCTCGCCGATGCGCAGGGCGTTCGCGTCCCACGTCTCCTGGTACTCGAACACCTGCCGGAATCCGGGGTCGTCCGCATGTGGCAGGTCCGGGATGTCGCGCACGGGCTCTTCCAGGCACACCCACACATAGCCGTAGCGTTCCCGGCAGTGATACGCCTTCGCGGCGTTCCGCGCGGGCGGCGCAAGGTCGGGCGTCTGCGGGACGAGGACACAGCCCCCGTCGCCCGCGAAACGCCAGCCGTGATAGCCGCAGCGCAGGGTGCCGTCGACGACGAGGCTGTCGACCGACAGTTTGACAGAGCGGTGGGGGCACTTGTCCTCAAGCGCGGCCGGCGCGCCGTCGGCCTGCTGCCAGAGGACGATGTCCTCCTTGAGCAGCGTGAATGGTTTCGGGCCGTCTGCCAGTTCCTCGAGCCTCAGGGTCGGATACCAGAAACGGCGAAAGATGGGCTCTTCGGTGATCAGCATGCGGGCCTCCGTGATGCCGGAGAATCTGCAAGGCCGGTGCCAGACCCGATAGCAGTCGAAATTTCGTAAGATATTGAAATATATTAATAAATATTTGCCCAGTTCTTGACCATCGACGTTTCTGACCGTCGAACGGGCACGGGGTCGTCAATTCTTGTGCAGCGGTGCCGGGTCAGCCCATCTCCGACTGAGCCCTCACCCTGAGCCTGTCGAAGGGCGAGGGCGACAACCTCATACTTCGACAGGCTCAGCATGAGGTTGTTTCCAGATAAACCGACCAGACCCGATGCAAGACGGTTGTCTTGGATGGCCGGTCTGATCACTCGCCCAGCAGTTCCGCGAGCGTCCGCGCAATGACATTCGTGGCCTTGCGCAGGTCCGACAGCGCGAGGCGCTCGTCGGCGCGGTGGCCATTGGCTTCCAGCACGGAGCGCGGCCCGGCGCCGTACATGGCGGTCGGGATTCCGGCCTCGGCATACAGGCGCGCATCGGTGTAGAGCGGCACCCCGGCGGGTTCGACCGGCTCGCCCATCACATCGCTGGCGTGACGGCACAGCGTGTCGACCAGCGCGTCGCTCCCGTCGACGGGGGCGAAGGGGCGCGCCAGCAGGATACGGTCGATCTGCACGTCGATCCCGTCGAGTTCGGCGGCCGCGCGTTCGATCACGGCGCGGGTCTCGGTTTCGACATCCTCGGGCACTTCTTCCGGGACGATCCGCCGGTCGATCCGGAAGCGGACCTGGTCCGGCACCACGTTGGTGTTGATCCCCCCCTCGATCAACCCGACGACCAGCGTCGGATGCCCGATGCCGTCAGTCTCGGACGGGCGTTCAGCGAGGTCTGACCGGTGGGCGTAGAGCGCCTGCAGGATCGCGGTGCTGGCCTCCAGCGCGTCGTGGCCGGTCTCCGGCCGCGCGGCGTGGGCGGACTTCCCGCGCACGGTCACCTCCAGATGCAGGCAGCCGTTGTGGGCCACGATCACGTTGTAGGACAGCGCGGCGGAGATCACGCAGTCCGGCTTTGTCAGGCCATGCTCCAGAAGCCAGCCGGGACCGGTCATGCCGCCGGTCTCCTCGTCGTAGGTGAAGTGCAGCTCGACCGTGCCGTTCAGGTCCAGTCCTGAATCCTGCAGCGCCCGCAGCGCATAGGTATAGGTTGCGTAGTCTGACTTGGACACGGCGGCACCGCGCCCGAACATCCAGCCGTCGACGATCTCGGCGCCGTAGGGGTCGCGGCTCCAGCCGTCGCCCGGGGGCACCACGTCGCCATGTGCGTTGAGCGCCACGACCGGCCCGCCGGAACCGAAGCTGTGTCGGACGATCAGGTTGGTCGCACTCGCCATGCCGTGCTTGGCGGCGATGTCGGCCGGCACCGGGTGGCGTTCGACAGAGAAGCCCATCTCCTCGAGCAGCCTGGCCGACAGATCGGCATGGGGGGCGCAGTCGCCGGGCGGGTTGTCGGACGGCTGGCGGACAAGCGCCTGCAGGAACGCGACCTCCTCGTCGAAATGGTCGTCGATCCAGGAGGAAAGGCTGTCCTTGTGGGCCTGTTCCATTATTCGGCCGCATCCTGAACCGGTGCAGGGGACGCGCCGACCAGGCTGGCGATGTGCTTTTCGAGGTTGCGCGGCTCGGGCGTCGGCATCTGCTGCACGACCGGCTCGCCCCAGCCCGGCTCCGCAAGGAGTTCACCCTCGCGCATCACGACCTTGCCGCGCACCAGCGTCGCGACGGGCCAGCCGGTCACGTCCTTGCCCTCGAAGGCCGATACCTTGCCGCGCGAGTGCAGCATGTCGGCGGCCAGCGTCTCGCGCCGTTCGAGGTCGACCAGCACGAGGTCCGCGTCCGCGCCTTCCGCGATCGCGCCCTTGCGGCCCTCCAGCCCCCAGGCGCGCGCCGGGTTGGCGGAGCTGATCTTCACATACTCGTTGATCGTCAGGCGGCCTTCGTTCACGGCGGTGAGCATCAGCGGCATGCAGGTCTCCACGCCCGGGAAGCCGCAGGCGACGTCCCAGATGCGGTTGCCTGCCTTTTCGGCCGGGGTGTGGGGGGCGTGGTCCGTCGAGATCATGTCGATGGTCCCGTCCAGCAGAGCCTCCCACAGGGGTTCCTGGTGATAGGCCTCGCGGATCGGCGGGTTCATGCGCAGCTTCTCGCCGCCGGGCCGGTCCATGTCCTCGACCGAAAGGTAGAGGTACTGCGGCAGCGTCTCGACGGTGATGTCGACCCCGCGCTCCTTGTAAAAGCGGATATAGGGCAGGGACAGCGACGTGCTTTCGTGGACGATGTGGATTCGCGCACCGGTCCATTCGGCGAGGATGCAGCTCTTCGACAGCGCTTCCAGGGCACAGACGTCAGTGCGCGCGGCGAGGTGGTAGTGGGGGGCTTCCAGGCCGGCGGTCTTCAGCCGTTCCTCGCGCCAGAACAGGATCGGCGAGTTCTCCGCGTGGATCGAGCACCGCTTGCCGATCCGCGCGAGGATCTCGAAACCTTCCAGCACCGCGCCGTCGGACGGACAGGGCAGGTTGCCGGTGGTGTTGCCGAGGAACAGCTTGAAGCCGATCGCCCCGGCGTCAGCGAGCGGCTCGAGCTGGTCGAGATTGTTGTCACCGAGCAGGCCGTAGATGCCGAAGTCGCATACGGACTTTGCCCGTGCCAGCGAGAGCTTCAGCTCGTAGTGCTCGACCGTATCCACCGGCGGATCGGTGTTCGGCATCTCGAACACCGTCGTGACGCCACCCATGACCGCGGCGGTGGACCCGGTTTCCCAGTCCTCCTTTTCCTCCATGCCCGGTTCGCGGAAGTGCACATGCACGTCGATGGCGCCGGGAAGGATATGGAGCCCCGCGGCGTCGATGCTCTCGCCCGCCGGCGGCATCTCTGCGGCCGGGCCGACGGCGACGATCTTGCCGTCACGGATCGCGACGTTGGCTGCGAAGGTTTCGTCCTCGGTGACGACAGTGCCGTTCTCGATCACAAGGTCTGCGGGCGTGGTCATGATGGCTCCTCGGGCGTGCCGGCCAGGATGGAATCGCTCGTCGCGCGGAATCCGTAGAGTTTGTCGACGAGGAAATGGACGGCCTCCGTGCAGGCCGTTGGCGACGGGGTGGCGACCGCGTCCTCGACGAGGATCGCGTCATACCCGCGAAAGGTCGCCTCGGTCAGGGTCGCGAAGACACAGCGGTCGATGTTGATGCCGGCGAAGACCAGCGTGTGGACGCCGAGGTTGCGGAGCACCCCGTCGAAATCGCTGTCCGTGAAGCCGCCGAAGCGCGACTTGTCGATAAAGACGTCGAGCGGGTCCGTGTCGAGCGCGTCGTAGACCTGTGCTCCCCAGCTCCCACGCTCGAGCGCATTGCCGCGGCCGTTCGGATCGGGGTCCGTGTAGCCGCGCTCGCCCGCCGTGCGGCTGCCCGCATAGGCGAGGCCGGGCGGCAGGTTGAGCCCGTCGGCGCGCACACCCCAGTTCAGCCAGACGACCGGCAGGTCCTGTTCGCGCGCGAATTTCGAGAGCCGGTTGATCGCCGGGACGGGCGCGCGGAGCGGTTCCGGCTCGACCCCTTTCGCGGCGAACCAGCCATCCTCGTGGATAAAGTCGTTCTGCATATCGACGACCACGAGCGCGGTCCGCGCCAGGTCGATCACGACCGGTCGTGGTGCCGCCTCAAAACCGAACGGGCGCGGCGGGATGACCGGCCGCACGAGGTTGACGGTGTCCCCGCCGACGGTCCAGACGTTGCGCCCGCCGAAACCCCGCTCCATGGTCAGATCACCCAGCCGCCGTCGACCGCGAGGTCCTGGCCCGTGATCTGGCGCGAACGCTCACTGGCGAAGAAGAGCACCGCGTTGGCCACGTCCTCGTCGGTCGACACGCGCCGCAGCGCATAGTCCTCGGCGTGTTTCGCACGCGCCTCGTCATGGGAAATGCCCAGCTGCTCGGCCATCGTGGCGCACACCGACTGGAAACGCGGGCCGTCGACCATGCCGGGGGCGACGCAGTTCACGTTGATATTGTGGGGGCCGACCTCCAGCGCGAAGCTCTTGGTGAGGCCGCGAAGTCCCCACTTGGACGAGGAGTAGCTCAGTCGCCCCGCCCGTCCGCGCATGCCGAAGGTTCCGCCGACATTCACGATCCTGCCGCCGCCCTGTTCGATCATGCCCGGGAGCACCGCCCGCATGGTCAGGAAGCAACCCTTCAGGTTGAGTTCGACGATCTGGTCGAACTCCTCGGGGGTGGTCTCGATGCCCGACTTTCCGAGCGGTCCCGTGCCCCCCGCGACGTTCACCAGAATATCGATCGCCCCGAAGGCCTCGATACCTTTCGTGACCGATGCCTCGACGTCGTCCGGGTCGGTCACATCGCATTGCGTGACCACAGTGTTCACGCCGAGCGCCCGGGCCTCCTTCGCGACGTCCTCGATCGGCGCAAGGTCTCGCCCGGCGAGGACGAGGTTCGCGCCTTCCTGCGCCAGCCCCAGCGAGATCGCCCGGCCCATGCCCTTGGCCGGACCGGTGACGAAGGCCGTCTTGTCTTTGAGTTCAAGGTCCATCGGATGTCCGGACCTAGGCCTGTTCGCGGGTTGCGATCACCGCGACCGGGCCGCCGCCGTCGGGACCCTGGTGCTCCGCGCCGCCGGAGACGAACACATCCGTCCGGCCGACCGCGCCGGCAATCACGCCGCCGACCACGGCGCGCGCATGGCGGGTCGCGTTTATATCGCTGTCGTCGAGCATGATGTGGCGGTTCCCGCGAATCTCGCCGGTCGTCGCCGGTTCGGCCTTGCACAGGAC
>JAEPNS010000212.1:0-3367 GCA_017643325.1 Alphaproteobacteria bacterium
GTTGAACACATGCCGTTCACCCGATCGCGTCTCGACCGTCAGCGACGAGGTCTCGAACGCCATGTCCTGTTGCGCCAACAGCGGTAGTGAAGCAAAGACGGCCGCCAGCGCCATCACTACTGCCGCCACTATTCTGAGCTCTCCAGAGATCCTCAAATTCTATCCCCACATTCCACATAAAGTTCATGTGCAGTCGCGACGAAGTCGCGGAATTCACTCCGCACAGCACTACCAGGTGCCGTGTCGCGCAATGTCGTGAACCAGTGTTCGGGCGGGTTCTTCCCTCTTGCCCGGTTCCAGGTCAGCGCACGCAGGACTTGCTCCGCAGCCGGCGGAGCCGGGACCGGGATATCGAAACCGTTCAACGTCGCCCACACGCCGGACCAGCAGCGCGCCACACTCCAAGGGTTGTAGCCGCCTCCGCCCGTCACGAGCGCACGCGGCGCGAGCGCGACCGTCTTTTGTACGGCATCCCAGATCGATCCGTTCGTCAGTTCCATCCGGCTGAGCGGGTCGTCCGCCAGCGCATCGGCACCGCACTGCAGGACGACGACCTGCGGCGCAAAGCGCGAGACAATCGGCACGACAATCTCGTCGACAATAAGACGGAACTCGGCATCGCGAAGACCGCGCGGCACAGGAAGGTTGCAGGCCGTTCCCGCCTCGGTGTCATGGAGCGACCCGGAGAAGGGCCAACGGCGTTCTTCGTGGATGGAGACGGTGAATACGCCAGGGTCGCCGGCAAACGCGTCCTGCACGCCGTCACCGTGATGAGCGTCGAAATCAACGTAGGCAATCCGTTCGAAGCCGAGATCCTGGAGCCGGAGAATGCCCAGCGCCAGGTCGTTGAAATAGCAGAAACCACTCGCGCGGTCCGGCCGGCCATGGTGCGTCCCGCCGGCCGGGCTATAGACAATCCCGAAATCGACCGAGCCCAGGATTTCAGACGCTCTCAGGACAGCGCCGGCGGATGTCGCCGGCCGGCTGTACATCGTGTTGTGGATAGGGTTCTCGAGACGCCCAAGATTGAAGCGCTCCCGCTCGTCCGGGGTAAGCTCCAGCATGCGTTCGCCCCGTCGCAAGGCATTCAGGTAGGACGGATCGTGAAACCGGACGATCTCGGCCGGGCTGGCGCGGCCGCTTTCCAGATAGATGTGGTCCGGCAGCCAGCCCATCGCACGGCACAGGTCGATCGTGGCCGGAACACGCGGTACGGAGAGCGGGTGCTTGGGACCGAAATTCGAGCGGCGATAGATCTCGTTGCCGATGAACAGCGGCCGGGACAGCCGCCTGTTCGAGGCCGGAGCCGATGTGCGCGCCGCGAAGCTCATACATCTCACCTAGCCGGTTGCGCGGTCCGGCGCAATCGCTGCCATTGACGCGCGCGGCCTGCACACACCATAGTGAATTCAACCACATGGGGAGCCTTCAACGGCTGAGAGGTTTCGCAATTCGTGCGGAACGACCCTTGGAACCTGATCCGGTTAGCACCGGCGGAGGGACGTGGAATTGCAGCGACCGAACCGAGTTGATTCCGACCGCGGACCATCAGTCAGCCTGCGCCTGCGCGACACGTCGCTCGGCTGGGACAATAGCGAGCTTGTCCGCAACCTGTCCTTCGATGTCCCGGCAGGCACGTGGACCTGCCTTCTCGGCGAAAGCGGCGTCGGGAAATCGACGCTCCTGCGCACGATCGCGGGGCTGATCGAGCCGCGCGCGACCACGCAGGTCCTCGCCGACGACGGCGCGCCGGTCGCCGGGCGCGTCGCCTTCATGGCCCAGCAGGATCTCCTGCTTCCCTGGCTGAGCGCCGCCGACAATGTGGCGCTCGGCGCTCGGTTGCGCGGAGAGAGAACCGACGCCGCAAGGGTCCGGGACCTCTTGGAGCGAACGGGCATCGCCGCGCGCGGCGATGCGCGCCCCGGCAAGCTGTCGGGCGGCGAGCGCCAGCGTGTCGCGCTGGCCCGCACGCTGATGGAGGACAGACCGATCGTCCTTATGGACGAACCGTTTTCCGCGCTCGATGCGATCACGCGGGTCGAGTTGCAGGCGCTCGCCTTCGAACTGCTCGCCGGCCGCACCGTCGTGATGGTCACCCACGACCCGTTCGAGGCGTTGCGCCTGGCCACCGGCGTCCACGTATTGTCTCCAGGCGACAATGGCTCTCACATCGCCATGGTCCCACCGGGCAATCCATTGCGCGACCCCACGGATCCATCGCTGCGCGACAGCTACCGTCAGATCATGGAGGCTCTCGGCAAGCGCGGCATGACGGGCTCACCCGCGAGTGCGGCGGCATGAGTAAGGTCGCCAAGCCGTTGGCTGTATTCGTCGGCCTGCTTGTCATCTGGCACATGGCCGTGTCGGTGTTCGACATCGCGCCCTTCATACTTCCCGGCCCGCTCGCCGTGATCGAGGTTGCGATTTCAAGGGCCGACATCCTGCTCGGTCATGCCGCCGTTACCTTCATGGAGATCCTGCTCGGCCTCGTATTCGGGACCATGCTCGGCAGCGCAAGCGCACTGTTCATGGCCTATTTCCGGCAGGCGCGCTCCTGGCTGCTCCCGGTCCTGGTGGTGTCCCAGGCCGTGCCCGTTTTCGCCCTCGCCCCGGTGCTGGTGCTCTGGTTCGGCTACGGGATGGCGCCCAAGGTCGCGATGGCGACCTTGATCATCTACTTCCCCGTCACCGCGGCATTCTACGACGGGTTGCGCCGCACCGAGCCCGGCTGGATCGACCTGGCGCGCACGCTGGGTGCGTCGAAGGCCGCGATCCTGCGCCAGATTCGCCTGCCGGCAGCCCTTCCCGCCTTTGCCTCCGGCCTGCGGGTCGCCGCGGCCGTGGCACCCATCGGCGCGGTCGTCGGCGAATGGGTCGGCTCCTCGGCAGGGCTCGGCTACTACATGCTGCTGATGAACGGCCGGGTGCAGACCGCAGCCATGTTCGCCGCGCTGTTTATCCTCGCGATCATGGCCGTGGCCATCTATTTCGCCATCGACGCGGCACTGCGCCGTCTTGTCGCCTGGCAGCCCGAGGCCGACCCGGCCGCCTTTACCTGAACCTTCGAACAAGTGTGATCCCATGAAGCGTCTTTTTCTCGCAGCCTTTCTTCTCATGAACTTCAGCGCGTCCGCCCAAGCGGCCGAGAAACTCACGGTCATGCTCGACTGGTTCGTAAACCCCGACCACGGACCTCTCTACGTCGCGCTGGAACGTGGCGAATTCGAGAAGCGCGGTCTCGAGGTCGAGTTGATCCCGCCCGCCGACCCCAACGATCCGCCCAAGCTGGTCGCCGCGGGTCGCGCGGACCTCGCGATCTCCTATCAGCCACAGCTCCACCTGCAGGTCGCCCAGGGCCTGCCGCTGA
>JAEPNS010000212.1:3377-6227 GCA_017643325.1 Alphaproteobacteria bacterium
GCCGCTGAAGCGCGTCGGCACCCTCGTGGCGACGCCGCTGGCCTCGCTCGTGGTGCTCGCCGACGGTCCGGTCGAATCCATTGCGGACCTGAAAGGCCGAAAGGTCGGCTTCTCGGTCGGTGGTTTCGAGGACGCACTGCTCGGTGCCATGCTCGACAAGCACGGCCTGACGCTTGACGACGTCGAACTCATCAACGTGAATTTTTCGCTGTCGCCGTCGCTGATGAGCGGGCAGGTCGACGCGGTCATCGGGGCCTACCGCAACTTCGAACTTAACCAGATGGATATCGAGGGCCGTCCCGGCCGCGCGTTTTATCTCGAGGAGGAAGGCGTGCCCGCCTATGACGAGCTGATCGTGGTCGCCAACAGCGGTAACCTCGACGACCCCAGAATTCCAGCGTTTCTGGAAGCGCTCGAGGTCGGCACCCAGTACCTGATCAACCACCCCGACAAGGCATGGGAGCTTTTCATCAAGGGCCGCAAGGACCTCGACGACGAGTTGAACCGCCGCGCCTGGCGCGACACCATCCCGCGCTTCGCACTCCGACCCGCCGCACTCGACGAGGGCCGCTATGAGCGTTTCGCGGAATTCCTGAAAGGTCGCGGCCTGATCGAGGAAATCCTGCCGGTCGAGGACTACGCCGTCGAGGTCCGGTAGCTACTTCGCCGCCATCGGCACGAAGACGCCGTCAGCACGGTCCGCGGCGTCCTGCTCGGCGCGCTGGGCCGCCGCCTGCTGGCGCTGCCAGAGCTGCGCGTAGGCGCCGTCCTGCTGGAGCAGGTCACCATGTCGGCCGCGTTCGATGATAACGCCCCCATCCAGCACGATAATCTCGTCGGCGTTGACCACTGTCGACAGGCGGTGGGCGATCACGAGCGTCGTGCGGTCGGCGGAGACCTGGTCCAGTGCCGCCTGGATTTCCCGCTCGGTATGGGTATCCAGTGCCGACGTGGCCTCGTCGAACAGCAGGATCCTCGGGTCCTTCAGGATCGTGCGCGCGATCGCGACACGCTGCTTCTCGCCACCCGACAGCTTCAGGCCCCGCTCACCGACGCGGGTGTTGTAGCCGTCCGGCAGGCTCATGACGAAGTCATGCACCTGGGCAAGCCGCGCCGCTTCCTCAACCTCAGAGGGGCTGGCGTCGGGGCGCCCGTACTGGATGTTGTAGAGGATCGTGTCGTTGAACAGCACCGTGTCCTGGGGAACGATCCCGATCGCTGCGCGCAAGCTCTGCTGTGTGACGTCGCGGATATCCTGGCCGTCGATCGAGATACGCCCGTCGTCCACGTCATAGAAGCGGAACAGCAATCGCGAGATGGTCGACTTGCCGGCCCCCGAGGCCCCGACGATGGCCACGGTGTTGCCAGCCGGAACCTCGAAATCGACATCGCGCAGAACCGGGCGGCGGGTGTCGTAGCGAAACGAGACATGGTCGAAGCGGACGACCCCATCGGTCACATCAAGCGGTTTCGCGCCAGGCGCGTCCTCGACTTCGCGGTTCTCGTCAAGGAGCGAAAACATCTGCTCCATGTCGACCAGCGACTGCTTGATTTCACGATAGACAAACCCAAGAAAATTAAGGGGTTGGAACAGCTGCATCATGTAGAGATTGACGGCCGTGAACTCGCCGATAGACATGCTGCCGTCCGCCACTCGGAACCCGGACAGCACCAGCAGGATCGTCATCCCCGCCGCCATGATCAGGCCCTGCCCGACGTTGAGCATCGAGAGGGTTGTCAGGCTTTTGACCGCCGCCTTCTCGTAGCGCTGCATCGATGTGTCGTAGCGCCGCGCCTCATGGGCCTCATTGCCGAAATACTTGACCGTCTCGAAGTTCAGCAGGCTGTCGATCGCCTTGGTGTTCGCCTCGGTGTCGCTGTCGTTCATCTGGCGGCGAAACTTCAGGCGCCACTCGGTGAACATGAAGGTAAACACCACATAGATCGCAACGGTGACAAAGGTGATCGCGCTGAAGATGAAGCCGAACAGCGACCAGAGGATCGCGCACACCAGCCCGATCTCGACCAGCGTCGGCAGGATATTGAACAGCATGAACCGCAGGAGGAAATCGATCCCCTTGATGCCGCGCTCGATGGCCCGGCTGAGGCCGCCGGTGCGGCGGTCCATGTGAAACCGCAGCGCCAGCGCGTGGAGATGCCGGAACACCTTCAGCGCAATCCGCCGAATCGCCCGCTGGCCGACCTTCGCAAACACGAAGTCCCGCAGTTCGGCGAAAGCCTGCTGCCCCACGCGCAAAAGACCGTACCCGAGCAGCAGCGCGACCGGGACCGCGACGGCCTCACCCGCCTGGACGCCGGTCTCAAGCGCATCGACTGCCCGACCGAATACGGCCGGGACCGCGACCGTCGCGAATTTTGCCAGCACAAGAAGGATCAGCGCGATCACCACGCGCGCGCGCAACTCGACGTCGCCGCGCGGCCAAAGATACGGCGCGAGTGCGCGGACGGCGCGGATTTCCGCGCCCGCCGGAGGTTCCGGCCGTTCCACGTCAGGTTCGGATGTTCGACGATGCCCCGCCATTTGCAGAGATGTAGGCCCGCGCGGGACCGAAAACCAGTGCGGCGAGGAGCACCGGCGCCGCAACCCGGCTTGTCGCCCCTGCCCGCCCGGACTATGTTCCGGCCAAGAACAACCCAAGCGCCGAGGGGGCTTCCATCATGGAAATGTCGGGCGAATACAAGATCAACGCACCAAGACAAAAGGTCTGGGATGCACTGAATGATCCTGAAATCCTCAAACAGTCGATCCCCGGCTGCGAGGAGATCGAACAGAAGTCCGAAACCGAGATGACCGCCAAGGTCACCGCCAAGGTCGGGCCGGTGAAAGCC
>JAEPNS010000213.1:0-375 GCA_017643325.1 Alphaproteobacteria bacterium
ATGAAACGGCCGTCCTCGATCGTGAAAGCGGCGGGCGTCTGCATCCAGCTGTTGGCGGACAGGATCCAGAAGGCCGAGATCAGCGTGCCGATGGCCACGAGGAGGGTGGCGGCGAAGTGCAGCTTCGGGCCGACGCGGTTCAGGCCGAAAAGCATCACGCCGAGGAAGCCGGCTTCGAGGAAGAAGGCCGTGAGAACCTCATACGCCATCAGCGGCCCGAGAACGGGCGCGGTTTTCTCGGCGAACGGCCCCCAGTTGGCGCCGAACTGGTAGCTCATCACGACGCCGGAGACGACGCCCATGGCGAAGGCGACCGCAAAGATCTTCAGCCAGTACTTGAACAGGTCGAGATAGACCTGGCGCTTCGTGTAGAGC
>JAEPNS010000213.1:385-6195 GCA_017643325.1 Alphaproteobacteria bacterium
AACAGCGAGGTAGCTTGCCAGCCCGATGGTGAAGGACGGGAAAATGATGTGGAAGCTGATCGTGAAGGCGAACTGAATGCGCGCCAGCAGGACCGGGTCGAGCCATTCCATTGTCATGACGTTCTGTGACGGTTCACCATGAAGGCAGAATACCGCCGGAATGTGGTGCGTCGCCATGCGTCCGATTGGCCCTGCGTGGGCGATCTCGGGGAATGAGCGGTTGTGTCTTTTGTGCGCCGCACCTTGCGTCGTATTCTTATGTTGCGCGCATCGAAGCAAGGGAGCCGAACGCCGTGGGGGAACTGTTTGTTGCGAAAGCCGACGAGATCGGCGACCGCGAAGGGCGCGTGGTCGCGGACGGCGATCTGGAGATCGGCGTCTTCCGGCTCGGCGACGAGTTTTTCGCGTGGGAGAGCGATTGCCCGCACATGGGCGGGCCGGTCTGTCAGGGAAAGGTGATCAACCGTGTGACCGAGGTCCTGGATGCCCAGAAGCGGAGCCACGGCTTCGACTATGTCGAGGAGGACGTCCATATCGCGTGTCCCTGGCACGGTTTCGAGTTCAACCTGCGCACCGGTATCCATCCGGGGGACCCGAACACCCGGCTGCGCGGGTTTCCGGTCGAAGTGCGTGACGGAGATGTCTATGTCCGGATCTGATCCCGCCGGGATATCGGAGCCGGCCCTTGTCGAGGCCGTGCGGCGTCTGGAGGTGGCGGGCACCGAAGACGTCTCCGATGAAACGGTGCAGGCGCTGCTCACCGCTGGCGCGCGCCTTTATGCCCGCAAGGTCGATGAGGAGGGCCGGGATTTCATGCCCGTGCGTGAAGCCGGGGTGTTGACCGCGACCGACGTCGCTGTGACGGTCACCGCGCTCCTGCGAGCGGCGGATCTCAATCTTTTCGACCTTGCCATGTGGACCAACCGCGCACCGCGCGGCCAATAGGGAACCGACGAAGATGGTGGATGATTTCAAACGCACCTATGGCCCCATTGACGACTGGACCGACAGCCGCGAGCTGCTCGCGCGCGCGCGTCAGCAGGCGGACAAGCGAAATTTCGACGACGTTTTCATCGTCGACATCGATTCCCACGTCAGCGACGACCGGAACTGGCCGGAAATCATGGATTACATCGAGGACCCGGTGATCCGCGATGCCGCTTCGGCCTTTGGCGACGGGAGCAAGCGCGGGGCGTTCCTGAATTCCACGCCGGGCCTGCAGTGGCAGAACGTCTGGGGGCGCATTCCCCACGGGCAGGGACTGAAGGAGCCGATCGAGGACGACGGCACGCCGCGCGAGATCGTGCTGGCCCGCAAGTGCATCGACGAGATGGGACTCGACTACCAGATCGTCTTCCCGAACGCGCTCCTGTTCCTGGGCATGCACCCGGTGCCGGAGATGGAGGTCCACCTCGCGACGGCCTACAACCGCTGGCTCGTCGAGCGGGTGTTGCCGGAAGATCCGCGCGTGCGCGCCATGCTCTATCTTCCCTTCAACAACCCCTCGGCGGCGGAGGAAACGGTCAGGCGCTTCCTCGGCAAGCCGGGCGTGGCCGGGTTCCTGGTGACGTCCTCACGGCACAAGCCGGTGCACGCCAACGAGTACATGCGGCTCTATGCAATGCTGGAGGAAGCGGACCAGGTCCTCGGGTTCCACACGCACCTGAACTGGCAGGACGAATACACCTCCCAGCTCAACCGCTTCATCTCGATGCACGCGATCTCATTCGTGCTCTGCAATCTTGTGCACCTCACGAACTGGGTGATCAACGGCCTGCCCGAGCGTTTCCCGAAGCTCAACGTCATGTGGATCGAGAGCGGGATCGCCTGGCTCGGGTTTGTCGCCCAGCGCCTGGACCATGAGTACATGATGCGCACGTCCGAAGCGCCGCTTCTGAAAAAGCTGCCCAGCGAGTACATGCGCGACATGTTCTACACGACCCAGCCGATGGAACGGAGCAACGAGGCGCTGCTTGCCGCGACCATGGATGCGGTCAATGCCGATACCCAGATGCTCTACGCGTCGGACTGGCCGCACTGGGATTTCGATCTTCCGTCGGTGATCTGGGACCTGCCGTTCCTCGACGAGACGGCGAGGCGCAATATCCTCGGCTACAACGCTGCGCGTATCTTCAACCTCGACATTCCTGAAAAGTACCGTGCTCTCGCCGCGGAGTAGTTTCGTCCCGTTCTAGGAAAGGTTTGATCATGTCCTACACCATCGAATGTGTCCTCATGTGCGACAACCATCTGGGCGAGAGCCCGATCTGGGATGTCGAGGAGGGCCGGATCTACTGGGTCGACGGCACCGGCCAGCGGGTGGGCAACCCGGCGATCTGGCGCATGGATCCGAAGAGCGGGAAGGTCGAGAACTGGTCGCTCGACCATGACGTCGGCGCGATCGCCCTTCGCAAGGACGGCGGTGCGGTGCTCGCGAACGACGACGGCTTCTATTTCTTCGATTTCGACTCCGGCGAACTCGACCTCATCATGAAGATCGAGGAGGACGAGCCCCGTACGCGCCTGAACGACGGCAAGGTGGACCGGCGCGGGCGATTCTTCGCGGGCGGCATGGACGACCTGGAAGAGAAGGGGCTTTGCGGCCTGTGGCGGCTGGACCCTGACCTGACCGCCACCAAGGTCGACGACGGCATCATCTGTTCGAACGGCCCGTGCTGGAGCCCCGACGACAAGACCTTCTACTTCGCCGACACGTTCCAGGGTGAGTTCTGGGCCTACGACTACGACATCGAGACCGGAGAGGTGTCCAACAAGCGCGTGTTTGCGACAACACATGACGACGCCGGTGTCGCCGACGGGTCCACGGTGGATGCCGAGGGGTGCATGTGGAACGCGCAGGTGACGGGCGGTGACCTCGTCCGCTATGCGCCGGACGGCTCGGTCGAGCGGCGGATCGGGATGCCGGTCAAGAACATCACGAGCGTCATCTTCGGCGGCGACAATCTGGACGAGATCTACGTGACCTCGATGGCGCGGGTGTCCCATCCGGGCGCGGATGCGCACGGCCATTTCGCGGTCGAGAACAAGCCGCAGTTCGGTGCCGGGGCGCTGTTCCGCATCACCGGTCTCGGCATCCAGGGCCTGCCGGAGACCCGGTTCGGCGGGTAACAAAAACTTCACGTGCCACGCCGAAGTTTTCGCTTGTCGGCGACGCGGAATCCGATGTTAGGCTTTTGGTGTTCTTCAACAACCGAAAGGAGGTGATCCGATGTCGAGTGAGATCCTAGGCAGCATGTTCAACCCTGTGTCTCGGGTACGGACGGCGGAGCAACCTCTTCTGGCCGCATAGAGACAACGGTCGTAAAAGACCACGGGTTTGGCATATTGCCGGCTCACGGGGCCGCCCCTCAGGGGCGGCCCTTTCGTTTGGGCCTAGCCGCCCAGCCCGGCCGCGATTTCCTCAAGTATGGCTGTGACTTCGTCTGCCGCGGTGATCATCGCATCGTGGCTCGTATCGAGCACTTCCGCGCGCCAGTCCGGGTGTTCCTGAAAGGTCTTGAGGGTCGCGTCGAAGGTGCTGTTGGGATAGCCCGTCGCGCGGATGAAGGTCCGGTTCGTGATCGCGTCGACGCCACCGGTGATCGTGGCCTTGTCGCGGAAGGTTTTCGCGGACTGGATCGTCATCTTGTCGGTGATCCACGCCGCCACCTCCGGGTCCTCGACGCCGATCAGGTCCGGTGCGGGGGGCGGCATCCGCCACGCATCGGGGTCGCTCTCCAGTTCCTTCTCGATCATCTCACGTCGCCAGTCGGGCAACATGTCGTTCTGCGCCACGCCGTCGGCGGCGATGAAGGCATTGATGTACGCCAGCGCCGCGATCCGTTCGGGCATGCGGTCGGCAACGCTGGTGGTCACCATCCCGGCGTAGCTCGCGCCGACAAGGATGATGTCCGTCAGCTCTTCCCAGAGGATCACGTTCATGATGTCCGTGACATTGGTCTCCAGGCCGACGTCAGGGCTGAGCAGGTGGCTGCGCTCGCCGAACCCCGTCATGGTCGGGGTGTGGACGATATGCCCGGCCGCGCGCAGCTTCGGGGCGACGCGCGCCCAGCACCATCCGCCGTGCCAGGCGCCGTGGACGAGTATGAAGGTGGCCATGGGAAACTCTCTTTTCGGTGTTGGGGTCAGTCGCCCGATGCGGTCTTGGTATCCTTGAAGTCCGCCGCATAGGGGTTCTCCACGAGATCCTTGCGAGGGCCTGCGCCGAGCGGGGGTGTCGGCGTGTAGTGCTCCGGCGGTGGTTCGCCCGCCGCGGCGCGCGTGCGCGCCTGGTCCGGGGTTTCGAGCAGGGCGCCGGCCGCCATGGCGGCCTTTCGATCGACCGGGACCGCGCCCGGCGCATCCGGCGGCGGCATCATGTTTGCGTGGTAGTAGGCCATGCGTTGCGTCGCCGGGTCGACCTATCGCGTGGGGTCGATCTCTCGCTTGTTGATGCCCTTGGGCTCCACGACCTTGTCGCCGACCACTTCGTGATCGAACCACCATTTCTTCGAAAGATTGCGCCGCCCGTTGCCCAGCGCGTCGTCGGCCCAGGTGGCGACCGGCACCATGAATTTCTTCAGGAACAGCGCGTGTACACCCATCCAACTCGCCATGCGGTGCAGCAGGGGGCCATCGGAATCGACGACCTTGTTGATCGGGCAGGTCTTCATGCACCGCCCGCACGCCGAACCGTGGGGATTGGTCACGCGGTAGCGCGCGCAGCGCTCGGCATCCGGTTTCCACATTTCGTAGCCGTTGAACATCACCTTGTCCCCGAACGGGATGGCGTCGCAGGGGCATTCACGGGCGCATTTCAGGCAGTTGTTGCAGAAGGTCTGCAGGCCGAAGTCGATGGGCTTGTCGACTTCCAGAGGTATATCCGTGGTGAGGACGACCGACTTGAAGCGCGGGCCGACGAACGGATTGAGCACGAGCTCGCCGATCCTGCTGAGCTCTCCCAGTCCGGCGAGCAGCACCAGCGGGATCTGCAGGACGTCGCTGTCGGCGTTCGTCTGGGCGCGGGCCGAAAAGCCGAGCTGGCCGAGCAGGTGAGACATGACGCCGGCGATCTCGGCGCCGCGCTGATAGCCGCGCATGGATTGTGATCCGGAAATCCAGTCGTCCCCGCTGGCGCCCTCCATGGTCTCGAAGCCCTGGTCGATCAGCATCACCACCGCGTACTTGTGATACATCTCGATGGGCGTGCCGTCGTCCTTGTGCGAATACCAGGCGTAGCGCGGCACCTCGCAGATGCCTGTCAGGTCCGACCCCAGGAAGTATGACAGCGCCTTGATCGCCTTCGCGTTCTGCGCCGGGTTTCCGTAGGGCGAAACGTCGGCGTCCGTGTCCACCGTCCCGTCCTGGTGCGGCACCATGGCCCGGATCGACGCGACCATCGAGCGCGCCAGCGGGTGCTTCGTCGCGAAACGCGCACGTTCGCGCTGTGCCTTCTCGCCGAGATCACCCTGCAGGGCGCGCTCGAAGAATGCGGCGCGCTTGGGTACGCGCGGGATTTCGTCGTCGAGGATCAGCGTCGTCGGCCGGTCGACGCGCCTGACCGTTTCCATCGGATAACGGCTCGCCCAAGAGGGGCGCTTCGCGCGCCGGTTGCGTTCGTGCCCGGAGCGTGCGTCGTTGATACCCCACCAGTAGCGCAGTCCGCGCGCGCGCAGCGCGGATTCTGCCAGCGGGCGGTCGCAGGCCAGCTCGTATTCGGTCGAGACGACCATGATCGTGTAGTCGTCGATATAGGGGTTGGCGAGGCTGTCGTCGCCGCGGCGCACGGCGAGACCTGCGAGCACCGCAAG
>JAEPNS010000214.1 GCA_017643325.1 Alphaproteobacteria bacterium
ACTGACGATCCTTCTGGCCGGATTCGCGGTCCTTGCCCTGACAGCGCTTGCCGCGAACGCGGACATCGAAAAATGGGAGAAGGACTGGCCGCAAACCGATTTCTCGAAACACACGGTGGACCTGGCGGAGATCTTCTCCGGCGGCATCGGCCGCGACGTGATCCCGGCCATCGACGAGCCCAACATCGGCGATCTCGAAAAGGCCGCGCTGGCCCACGACGACCGCGAACCGGTGATTTCGGTCACGGTCAATGGTGCGACGCGGGGATACCCCCTGTCCGTGCTCATCTGGCATGAGATCGTCAACGACGACCTCGGCGGCGTGCCCATCGCCGTGACCTACTGCCCGTTGTGCAACTCGGCAGTCGTGTTCGACCGGCGTGTCGGCGATGCCGTGCTCGATTTCGGCACGACGGGCAACCTGCGGTTCTCGGACCTCGTGATGTACGACCGCCAGACCGAAAGCTGGTGGCAGCAGTTCACGGGGCAGGGAATTGTCGGGGACTATGCGGGCGAGGACCTGCAGATGCTTCCCAATCGCGTCGAACCGTTCGGGGTTTTCGCCGCCCGCTTTCCCGACGCGGACATGCTGCTGCGGCCGGCCTTTTTCCCCCGCAACTACGGTGTGAACCCGTATCACGGCTATGATACGTCGGATGAGCCGTTCATACCGGGGGTGCCGCCTGTCGACGGGATTGCGCCGCTGGCCTACGTCGTGGCGGTGGGTGACGAAGCCTGGTCGTTCGATCTCCTGCGGCGCGAGAAGCGCATCGAGGCCGGTGACCTCGTGCTGACCTGGGAAGCCGGGCAGCTTTCGGTGCTCGACGTGTCCTACATCAAGGAAGGCCGTGATATCGGCTACGTGACCGTGCAGCGCCGGACGCCTGCCGGCTTGATGGACGCGCTGCACGATATGACATTCGCCTTCGCTTTCAACGCCTTTCATCCCGACGGCACGCTTCACAAGTAACGCCGCTGTCTGCTTGACGGCAAGTGCGGCAACGGGTCTGTATCGCGCCGAAAGGCGGATACCGCGTGACATCCGAGAATTCGACATCGGGCGAGGTGCGTGAGCCTCATATCCTGCGTGCGGCGGCGATCCTGGCTGCCAGCAGCCTGACCCTGTTTGCCATGGCGGGTGTTTCGCCGGCGCTTCCGGCGATCGCGCGTGCCTATTCGGACATCGCGGGAATCGAGCTGCTGGCACCCATGGTCCTGACCATAACGGCGATCGCCATCGCGGTGACGGCACCATTCGCCGGGTTGGTCATCGACAAGTTCGGGCGCAAGCCCGTCCTGGTCTGCGCCCTGTTGCTCTACCTCGTCGCCGGACTCGCACCGGTCTGGCTCGACAGCCTGCCGGCGATCCTGGCCAGCCGCGCGCTCCTCGGTATCGCGGCGGGATCCATCCTGACGGTTTCGACAACGCTCATCGGGGATTTCTACGAGGGCGCGGCGCGCAACCGTATGGCCGGAGTCCAGTTTGCCTGCATGGGTCTTGCCATGGCGGTGGGCACGGCCGTGGCGGGCATTCTTGCTGATATCGGCTGGCACCTGCCGTTCTACATGTACGCTGTAGCCGTTCTGGTGCTGCCGCTGGCGTGGTTCGGCGTCCGTGAGCCGCGGATTTCACGGGCGGAGACCGTCGAGTCGATGACGGTGGATGTCGCACGGGACATCCCGGTCGCCGGCATTGCCCTGATATACGCCCTTGTCCTGGCAGGCATGATGTCGACCTTCCTGGTGCCCTCCCAGATGCCGTTTCTCTTGCCCGAGATCGGCGTGCCCGAGGCCTGGATTGCCGGATTCGCCATCGCGCTTTTCAATCTCGTCACGGCGGGGACCGCCACGGCGTTCCGCTGGCTGCGCGCGCGCCTCGACAATCGGGCGCTGCTTGCCGGTTCGTTTTTCTTCCTCGGCAGCGGATTGTTGCTGGCAGCAACAGCCACCGGGCCGGGGCAAGCGCTTGTAGGGATGCTGATTGCGGGGATTGGCTTCGGCCCGCTCATGCCGACCTTGAACGCGTGGCTCCTTTCGCTCGCGCCCGTGACCGTGCGCGGCCGGCTCGTCGGCGGCCTGACCTTCTGCCAGTTCCTGGGCTTTTTCCTGTCGCCGTTTTTCGTTCATCCGGTTGCCGAGCGGCTCGACATGACGGGGGCTTTCGCGATAACCGGTCTCGGCCAGCTCGCGCTGGCGCTTGTCTTCGCCGGCACGCTTGTGTCGGCCTTCCTTGCTGGACGTTTAAAGGGAGCCCCCTGATGGCCGGAACCGACCGCACACAGGCATCCATGACGGGCGGTCCCCGTGTCGTGCTGGTTGAACCGCAACTTGGCGAGAACATCGGTGCCGTGGCGCGCGCAATGCTGAATTGCGGGCTCGACCGCCTGTCGATCGTCAATCCGCGCGAGGAATGGCCAAACCCGCGCGCCGTGACGATGGCATCCGGTGCCACGAAGGTGCTCGATGACGCCCAGCTGTACGACACGGTCGAGGACGCCGTCGCAGGCATGACCACGGTCTATGCGACCACGGCCCGGCCACGCGAGATGACCGTGCGCGTGGTCACGCCGCGCCAGGCCGGCGCGGAAATCCGCACCGCCGAGGCGCGAGGCGAGCGCGTCGGCATCCTGTTCGGGCCCGAGCGCTCGGGGCTCACCAACGAGCATGTCGTGCTGGCCGATACCGTAATCACGGTGCCGCTGAACCCGGCCTATTCCTCGCTCAACCTCGCACAGGCGGTGCTGGTGGTCGCCTATGAGTGGTTCACAGCGGAGGACGTCACGGACCCTGACGTGATCTCGACGCCGGGCACGCGCCTGGCGGAGAAAGAGGAAATGCACGATCTGTTCGAACGGCTCGAGCGGGAACTAGACGCCGGCGGGTTCTTCCGCGCGCCGGACCTGCGGGAGACGGTGGTGCGGAACCTGCGTGCCATGCTCCAGCGCACCCGAATGACAGAGCAGGAAGTGCGGACCTTCCACGGCATCGTTAGCGCGCTTACGCGCAGCTGGCAGCACACCCAGAACGCCAAGCGCCGCCGCGGCGAGTGGCCGGAGCCCGACGAGGACTAACTTCTGGCGTCGCGGGCCAGTCCGATCGCGAAATGCACGGCCAGCGTGACCAGAATCACCGCGCCACCGATCATCGTCTGCAGCGAGGGGAACTGCGCGATGAAGATCCACGCCCAGAGCGGGCCGATCACTGCCTCCAGCAGCATGATCAGGCTCACCTCAGGCGCCGGGATATACTGCGGTCCGAGACCGATCAGGAAAAACGACACCGGCAGTATGAAAAAGCCGAGGATCGCGATCCAGCCGAGGTCGACCCCGGAGACGGCGAGTGTCGGCGCCGTCACGAGCGCGAAGATCGCGACGAGAAAGCCGCCGAGTGCGAGCGACGGTGCAGGATCGTCGATTCTTGCGTGCTCCAGGATCACGACCATGCCGGCCCAGGCGAAGGCCGTCCCCATCGCGGCGAGGTTGCCGAGCAGGTCGCCGCGCCCGAGCCCCTCGGCGAAGATGATCAGCATGCCCGCGAGCGAAATCAGGATCGCTATGATGGTGTGCCGCGAAGTCCGCACGCCCAGGAAAACCCGCGCGAAAATCGCCGAAAACAGCGGCGCGCAGGCCACTATGAACAGCGTATTGGCGACACTCGTCGTGACGACGGCGACGACCCAGCCGATCGACGAGATTGCGAACAGCACGCCGACGGCGATCCGCGCAGGCGTGAAAAGCCGGCGCACCTCGCGCAGGACGGCACTTCTGTACCGGAGTGCCAAGAAGGCGCTCAGCGCGAGACCCATGAAAAGGCCGCGCCAGAACAACTGCGTGAGGGTGGGGGCCTCGACCAGCGAGGTCAGCAGGCCGTCCGGCGTAAGGACCAGGACGCCCAGGACGGTAACCGTGATTCCCTTGAGGTGCCGGGTCTTTCCGCCCGACTCGGTAACGCTCTTTTGCATGGCTCCATATACCTGAAATCATGCGAGAAATACGCCTCGCGACCTGTGAAAGTGCGTTTGACATCGCATCGCCGATCCCTATAGTGCGCCGCACTTCCCGGGAACGAGGTTCGGCAACGTCCGCAACCCGCGCTGTGCAGCGATTGCAAAGCGACTACCGGGACAACAAACGAACGGATAGAAAACATGTCTAAGCGGCATTCCGCGAAGTACAAGATTGACCGCCGTCTCGGCGAAAACCTCGGGGGACGCCCGAAGAGCCCTGTCAACCGCCGCGAGCACGGCCCCGGGGAGCATGGCCGTCGCCGCAAGAAGCCGTCGGATTACGGCCTCCACCTCCTCGCCAAGCAGAAGCTGCGCAAGTACTACGGCGACGTCGGCGAGCGTCAGTTCCGCCGCTACTACGATGAGGCTGTGCGCCGGCGTGGCGACACGGGTGAGAACCTGATCGAGCTGCTGGAGCGCCGGCTGGACGCTGTCGTCTACCGCATGAAGTTCGTGCCGACGATTTTTGCCGCCCGCCAGTTCGTAAACCACGGCCACATCAGGGTGAACGGCAAGCGCGTGAACATCCCGTCTTACCAGGTGAAGGACGGCGACGTGATCGAGGTGAAGGAAAAGTCCCGCGAGGTGCCGATCGTGCTCGAGGCCATCGCCTCGACCGAGCGAGACATCCCGGACTATCTCGATGTCGACCTGAACAACCTCAAGGGCACCTACGTGCGCGGACCGAAGCTGGCCGACGTCCCGTACCCGGTGCAGATGGAACCGAACCTGGTCATCGAGTATTACTCGCTGTAACCGGTCGGGTCCTGCCGAATTCGCGAAAGGCCGCCGTCAGGCGGCCTTTTTCGTATCAGCTCTTCGCATTCCCCCGCAGAACGGCAAAGACGTCGTCGATCTCAGGCCGCCGGACGTAGTGGCTTTCGGAGAATCGGTGGGTGACCGTCCCGTCGGGTCCGAGCACGATGATCGCCGGGTGGGGCACGCCATAGTAGAAGCTGCCCGGCGGGTAGTTTTCGGCCAGCAGGTCGAAGGCGCGGATAACGTCCGAATTCACGTCCGACAGCAGCGGGTAGCGGATCTTCGCCCGTCCCGCCAGTCGCCGCAGCTTGCCGACGTTGTCATAGGTGACCGTCGCGACCTCGTAGCCGAGATCGTGCACCTCATCGATCCTGTTGTTCCAGGCGACCGCCTGGTCCACGCAATAGGGTCACCATGACAGCGAGCGGGAGAAGATCAGAATCAGGCCCCGGTTTTTCTTCAGTGTCACGAAGCTCTGCACCTGGTTGGACTGGTCGGGGACTTTGAGGTTGTGGGGGAGCGGTGTGCCGACGGGAACGCCTGCCGAGAGCGCGTCGTGCCCCTGCGCCGCGGCCGGCATACCTGGCGCGGCCAATGCGAACACCAGCGAGGTGACCGAGAGAAGGCGAAGGATGTGCGAGACCGGCATCACATGGCCGGTTGTACGGGCCTGGCGTGTCCGTTCAACACACATTCGCTTGAGCGGTAAAACAAAAGGGCGGGCCTGAGCCCGCCCTTCGGTCTTGCTTTCGGGGCATCCGCGTCAGCTCGAACCGCCCTGCAGGGCGCGCTCGACGATCCCCTCGATCTCGTGGTCGGCCGTGTAGCCGTGGCCCGAGAAGGTGTGGGTGACAATACCGTCGGCGTTGACCACCACCACCTGCGGCACGGCAGTGCCATAGTAGCGGCTGGTCTCGGGGAACCGGTCATTGAACAGGTTAAAGGCGCTGATCGCCTCCTTGTTCACGTCCGACAGCAGGGGGTACTTGATGCCGCGCCGTGCCGCGAAACGCTTGATGGTGCGCACGTCGTCGGAGGTGACGGAGACCACCTCGAAGCCGTTTTCGCGCACGAAATCCACTTTGTCGTTCCAGGCGACCGCCTGGCTGATGCAGGTCGGTCACCACGCCAGCGAGCGCGAGAACAACATGATCAGGCCGCGGTTCTTCTTGAGCGTGACGAAGCTTCGGACCTGGTCGTCCTGATCGGGAACCTCGAGCTGATGCGGGATCGGCGCACCGACCTTTGCGCCATACTCGCTCTGGGCATGCGCGGTGCCGAACGAGGCGGCCGCGGCGATTGCCAGAGCCGCGCCGGTCCGGGCCAGTGCACGGGGGAGTCTGAATGTCATCGTGCGATGTCCAATAAACACTGCGGTAGCTGTAGTACGAATGGCGTTATGGCGCGGACCACGAC
>JAEPNS010000215.1:0-3404 GCA_017643325.1 Alphaproteobacteria bacterium
GAATCTGTTCGGACAGCGATATCCGGGTGATGTTTTCTGCGACGGACATGGTCTCGACTCCGTGGGCGCCAGCCTCTCTATCACATATCGAGGCACCGGATACCGCGCCATTCGAACAACTCGACGTGATTCCCGCCATGGCCGGCGCAAGCCATGAATGATACGCAATCCAGATAAACGATTTGCGATTATCGATAATCGGTGCTACCCGTTTGGTCAATCGGTCGCGACACGAAGCGACGACGGCCGAACCCGATAGATGCTTCACCACCGATATCCTGGGGAGGACACGATGTCTCAAGACAATCACGACGAATCCAATCACGCACTCGACCGCCGCGGTTTCCTTGGCGCGGCGGGCGCGACCGGCACTGCCGTGGCGCTGCAGATTTCCTTCGGCAGTTCGCTTGCGAAGGCCGCGGACTGGCCGGGCCGGCCGGTCACGACGGTGATCATGTATTCCGCCGGCGGCGGCACCGACACCGTGATCCGCGCGCTGACCGCCGAGATGGCCAAGGCGAAGGGCTGGACCATCACCCCGATCAACAAGCCGGGCGCCGTGGGCGGTGTGGCCACGCGGTTTGTCGACAACAAGCAGGCCGACGGCTACACGTGGCTCGGAGCCGCCAACTACAACAAGTTTGTCCGCGTCATGGGCCAGTCTGACTCGGTGGCCTGGATGGACTGGCAGTACATGCAGGCCGCCAACTCGCTCGCGAGCTGGTCGGTGCGCACGGACTCGCCCTACAAGACCTTCAACGACGTCATTGCCGCGGCGAAGGCGAACCCCGGCAAGATCTCGATCTCGACATCGGGCACGGGCGGCCTCTGGCACGAGCTGGCCGCGATCATCGCCGACGCGGCGGGCGTCGAGCTGAAGTTCGTGCCCTACAAGGGCGGCAAGCCCGCGACGCTCGCCGGTCTGCAGGGCGAGACGGACATCGCGGGCGGTGGCGTGCACGAGCATGTCGGCCTGATCCGCGACGGCCAGCTGCGTTGCCTGCAGCAGACCGGGACGGAAGACCTCGACCTGGGCAACGGGCTTGTCCTGCCGACCGTGGCGAACTTCCTGCCGGAGCTGAAGCCACGCCTGCCGGTCGGCGGCGTCTACAACATCGCGGTCAAGCGCGACACGCCGATCGAGATCATCAACGAGATCGAGGATGCGTTCGTGGCGGCGGTGAACTCCGACTCGTTCAAGAAGATCGCGGAAGCCCGCTTCTTCGATATCGACATCCGCACGGGCGAGGCCGCCGACCGTCGTGCGGCGCTGCTCGAGACCGTCACCGCGGCGACCTTCGAGAAGCACCAGAAGGCGATCGGCAAGGAGATCAAGACCGCGAAGGAACTCGGTCTGCCGACGCCAGAAGGCTTCGACGCCTGGTGGCCGCCGCAGGGTTACAAACCTCTCAAGGGCAAAGCCTGATCCCCCTTGAACTGACCGGGCCGGCCCGCACCCGCCGGCCCGGTCTTCCTTTTTCGGCAAACAGAGCGAGACAGTCATGACCGAGCGATCCGGGGAACCGGATTATCCGGCCATGCCGACCGGCCGGGCCGGCGTCAGTGAAGAAGACACCAGTGCGCACTCGACGCCGCTCCACAATCTCGTCGGCGGGGTCCTGATGGGCGTGATCGGTGCCGCCGCGCTGATCCTGGCGATCGGCATGCCGGACCCGGGAGACGACATCCTGACCGCGCCGGGCCTGTTGCCGGGGCTCGTCGGTGCCTCGCTGCTGGCCATGGCCGTGTATCTGGGCGTGATCAGCGTTCGCAACGGGGCGCTGGCGCAAATTCGCGATCGCACCCGCAACGCCGGCGAAAGTTCCGAGCAACGGCGAACCTTCGCCCTGATGGGTGTCGTCGCGGCCTATATCGTGGCACTCGACTTCGTCTTCTTCGAGTGGACTGTCGAGGTGGCCGGGCAACGCCTGAGCTGGGGTAGCTTCGAGTTCTTCAGCACGGTCCTGCTTGCGTTGATCCTGCGCTTCTTCTGGCGCGGGCCCCCGATCTACTGCGTGTTGATCGGGCTGCTGTTCTCGACCGCCATCACCGCCGTGTTCCGCTACCTCTTCGCGATCCCCGTACCCGGGTCCGGCTGATGGTCGAGATGCTCCTGACCCAGGCCGGCGTGATTTTCACCTCGCCGTCGCTTCTCCTGATCTGCCTGCTGGGCACCACCCTCGGCATCCTCTGGGGCGCGATGCCCGGCCTGTCGACGACCATGGCCATGGCACTGCTGATCGGCCTCTCGGCCGGCATGGAGCAGCTGACCGCTCTGATGTTCATGCTGGGCGTGTACACCGGCAGCGTGTTCGGCGGCGCGATCTCGGCCGTGCTCATCAATATTCCCGGCACACCGGATGCCGTGCCCACGATGATCGAGGGTCACCAGCTTGCCCGCAGGGGCGAGGGTGGCCTGGCGCTGGGAACGGCGATCGCAGCCTCCTTCATGGGCAACTGGGTCGGCATCATCCTCTTGATCGCGTTCATCCCGATCATCCTGCTGCTGGCACTGGAATTCCGGTCTTGGGAGATGTTCCTGCTCGCCATGTGGGGCATCGCGATATCGGGCACCATGTCGTCGGGTGCGTTCCCCCTGAAAGGCTGGATGGCGGGGTGGCTCGGCCTGCTCGTCGCCTTTGTGGGGCTGGATGCCATCCACGGCGTGCCGCGCTACACCTTCGGCAACCTGCTGCTGGAAGACGGGATCAGCTACATCCCGATCCTGATCGGGCTGTTCGGCCTGACGGAGATTCTCCGGGTGCTGCCGCAGAAGAGCCCGCCCGGCATTCCCTCGGAGGTCGGCCGCATCGTGCCGCCTCTGCGCACCATGTGGCGCTACTCACGGACCGCCTTGCGCTCGGGACTGATCGGCACCCTGATCGGCGCGATCCCCGGAGCCGGGGCGAACGTTGCCTCCTTCCTGTCCTATGACATCGGCCGGCGACGCGCTCCGAAGGAGGAGCAGAAGAAGTGGGGCAAGGGCAGCTACGAGGCCATCGTCAGCGCGGAGGTCGCCAACAACGCCAATATCGGCGGCTCGATGCTGCCGACCCTGACGTTGGGCATTCCCGGCAACGCCGCCGCTGCGGCCATCCTGGCGGCGCTGGAGCTGAAACACATCGTCGTCGGGCCGACCATCGCCATCGACCATCCCGGGATGATCGAATTCATCTACATCGGGCTGATCGTGGCGAATTTCCTGATGTACGGGATGGCAATCCTGCTCATCAAACCCTGCGTGCGCCTGTTCAGCCTGCCCCGCACCGTGCTGCTGCCGCTGATCATTCCGATGTGCGTGATTGGCGCCTACGCGGTGAACCTGAACTTCACCGACGTCTACGTCATGTTCGCCGCGGGCCTCGTCGGATATGTGCTGCACATCCTCGGGTTTCCGATGGCGC
>JAEPNS010000215.1:3414-6172 GCA_017643325.1 Alphaproteobacteria bacterium
GTTCTCGCCGTGATCCTCGGGCCGCTGGCGGACGAAAACCTCCGCCGCGCGCTGATCGTGTTCGAGGACTGGAGCATCTGGCAGGTGCTCGCGCAGCCCGTCGGGACCGTCCTTCTCCTCGTCGTGCTGTTCACCTTCTATGACGGGATATTCCGACGCGCGCGGCCGTGAGGCTCCCGGAATATCCCGGCGTAACGGAAGAGGGGCCGGCTCCATCCTGGAACCGGCCCCTCGATCGTTCCGGACTACCTGTCCGGACGGGCCTGCCTGGCCCTTCTTCCGTTCTGAGGTCTGCTGCCTGCGCCGCCTAGAACGGGAAGAGAATGTCGAACACCTGCTGCCCGTACCTGGGCTGCTGGAGGTCGGAAATCTGGCCGCGGCCGCCGTACGAGATGCGGGCCTCGGCAATCTGGTCGTACGAAATCGTGTTGGTCGACGTCACGTCCTCGGGCCGGATGACCCCGGCGATCTGGAGCTGGCGGGCCTCGTAATTGACCCGGAATTCCTGGCGTCCGTAGATCGCCATGTTGCCGTTCGGGAGCACCTGGGTGACCACGGCGGCGACGCGCAGTTCGATATCCTCGTCGCGCGAGATCGTGCCGGTTCCCGTTGAGCCGGACGCGCTGTCCGCGTCGATCAGGTTCCCGGGATTGATGGACTGCGGCAGGATCCGGTTGAGGCTGGTCTCGTAGCCGAGAAGCGCGTTCAGAGAGGCGTCCTCGGTGCCGGTGCGCGCGCGGGTCGTCGAGTTGTTGATCGTTGCCTCATCGTCGAGATCGACCACGACCGTCAGGATGTCACCGACCGTGGCAGCCCGCTGGTCCTTGAAAAAGGCGCGGGCACCGGTCCGCCACAGCGAGTTGGCGTTGCGCTCGACCGGCTGCGGGGCGGGCATCGGCATCGAGACCGGGCGGTAGTCGGGACGCGCGACCGGGTTCTCGATGCTGGTCAGCGGCGGCTCTGCGCCGACGGTCGCCAGGCGCGAGACGGCGTTGCAGCCGGTGAGCGCCATGGCTAGGCCGGCGAGCGCGAGAACACGTCCCTGGCTGCGCCGCGTTGCATTGAGGAAAGTCATTTCGTGGCTCCTTGATTGGCGGCGAGCTGCGGAAGGATCTGGACGGCCACCGAATCCGGGCCGGTCACGCGTGCATCGACGACGAGCTTCGTCTGGCTGTTGCGCACACGCACGATCTCGCCGGTGGTGCCGTCCTGAAGCGAAATTCCGGTGGCGCTGAGCGCCATGTTGGCGGTCTGGTAGACCATGGTGACCACGCCGTCCTTCCGGACGTCGAGCGGAGTGCGAAGGTCTGCCCGGCGGACCGGGTTGTCCTGGCGAAGTGCGCGCCGCGGTTCCATGTCGAGAAGGTCGTTCATGTCCGTCACGATCGTGTCGCGAACATTGCGCGCCCGGACGGATTTCCACTTGATGTCGCGCGGGCCGATGGTTTCGCCCGGTCGCAGGACGGACACGGGCACCGGCACTTCGATCATCGCGTACATGCGCCCCGTGACCGTCCGCCGTTGCGCGGCGGGGTCGCCCGCGGGCACCGCAATGATGGCATTGAAGCGTTCCGCTGCGGGATCCACGGAAAGGTTGACGATCCCGACGGAGGCGGACTTGTCGCTGGCGACATGGAACATGAGGTTCTGGTTCGACAGCGCGATGTCGTAGTCGTCACCGTACCCGCGCGCCGCCAGTTCGTCCGTGAGCGCGAAACGGATGTCCTCTGCCGAGACGATCTTGCTGGCGCGCTCCACGATCGTGCGATCGAGGCGTGTCGCCGGGCGCCAGTTGAGCCTGTAGCGATAGGCCAGGCGTGCCAGCCACTCGGCATCGAAGACGGCCCTGCGGCCCGGCTGGGGCGCGTAGGCAATGACCGTGTCATGGTTGATACCCGCGACCCCTGCGACTTCGCCGTCGAAGAGATCACCCAGGCGAACGGTGTTGCCGGAGACCATCACCTGTCGCCGCAGCGAGAGTTCGGGCAGGGGCTGCGCGATCGCCTGTGGGTCGGGAGTATCGGTTTCCGCGTTTGCCGGCTGGAGCACGGCGGCGAGGGCGCCGAGCGCAAGCGCGGCGGCCAGGGTTGCGAATGTGCGCGTGATGTCGTGGCTCATCGTGGCGCTCCTATCGCATCCGTGTGATGGTGCTGAGCATCTCGTCCGAGGTCTCGATGACCTTGGAGTTCATCTCGTAGGCACGCTGGGCGGTGATCAGGTTGGTGATCTCGCTCACGGTGTTGACGTTCGAGGTCTCCAGGAAGCCCTGGAGCATCGTGCCGAAGCCGGCGTTGCCCGGGTTGCCGGTGACCGGCGAACCGGACGCCGTGGTCTCGAGGAACAGGTTGTCACCCACCGGGTTCAGGCCTGCGGTGTTGGCAAAGTTCGCGAGCTGGAGCTGACCCACATTCTGTTCGGCCACACTTCCGGCGACCTGCACGAGGATCTCACCGCTGGAGTTGACCGTGATCTGCTGGGTGTTGGGCGGCACCGTGATGGCCGGCTCGACGGTGTAACCGTCGACCGTCACCAGCTCACCGGCCGGGCTCAGCTGGAAAGAGCCGGCGCGGGTGTAGGCCGTGTCGCCGCTCGGCAGCGAGATCTGGAAGTAGCCGGTGCCGCTGATCGCGAGGTCCAGCGGGTTCTCGGTCGACTGCAGGTTACCCTGCTCGTTGATGGTGTAGACCGAAGCCGTCTTGACGCCCAGGCCGATCTGGACGCCGGCCGGCACCACCGTGCCGCTGTCGGACGACGTCGC
>JAEPNS010000216.1 GCA_017643325.1 Alphaproteobacteria bacterium
GGTGTTGATCAGCACGATGTCGAGCGGCTGCAATTCGTAGTCGATGCGCTTGAGCTCGGCCTCGATGTCCTCGGGCTGGACGATGTAGCCGTCCTCGAAGTGGCGGAAATCGAGCTTCACGCCGGGACGGAAGAACCAGTCGAGCGGCAGCTCGTCGATGGTCTGCATCCGGTTCCCGTCTTTGTCGTGGGAATGGTAGTGCCAGGGCGCGTCGATGTGGGTGCCATTGTGGGTCGTGAGCGTCACGATCTCCCAGGCCCAGCCTTCGCCGTCCGGCAGGTCGACGGCCTTCATGCCCGGGAAGAAGCCCGCCATCGCCTCGGCGTTGGACTTCTGGTCCACATAGTCGATCTTCGGGCGCATGATCTCCGGATCGACCACGGTCTCGTTGTCGAGCGGCATCGAGATGTCGATGATCTTGGACGGCATTTTCATGATGGTGTCTCCCCCGGAGGCCTGTGTTTGTGATTGGATCGCAGTCTAGGCGCTGACGGCGCGCGCGACAAAGGGACATCGGATGGAAAACCTGCAACTTGTCGCAACACCGGTCGGCCCCTGGGAACAGGGCGTCGCCACGGTGCTCCATGCCAAGAGCCTGGCGTTCGAGCTGGTCGATATCGACCCCTATGTGCCGCTCGCGGAGCGGCCGACCTGGTTCCGTGAGCTGTCGCCCAGCGGCAAGGCACCAGTGCTTGTGCATGACGGCGCGGCGCTGTTCGAGACCCGGGCCATCGCAGAGTATCTCGACGACCGTTTCACCCCTCGCCTCCATCCGGTCGACCTTGTCGAGCGCGCGCGGCATCGCGCGTGCCTGGACGCCCTGCCGGGCTTCCAGCGCGCATCGAGCGACGTCAACAACGCCAAGTCCGAAAATGACGTGATCGCGGCGCTGGATGCGCTGCCCGGATTTCTCGAGCCGCTGGGCGAGGCCCATGCCGTGACGAACGGTCCGCTTTTCGGCGGTCCCGTGTTCTCAATGGTAGACGCGCTCTACGCGCCGTTCCTGCACCGGCTTGCCTGGGCCGCGCCGCATCTGGGCGGCCGGCTCGGCCGGGATCCGTTCGACGGGTTTCCGGCGGTGCGGGAATGGGCGCAGGTGCTTCTGGCGCAGGACGCCGTGTGTGCGGCGATCCGTCCGGACTTCGAGGACCGCTACCGGGAGCACCTGGTGCGCCGGGGCAACTGGTTGGCGGGAACGCTCTAAACAAATCGTCATGCCCGCGCAGGCGGGCATCGGCGTCAATGGACCCCCGCCTTCGCGGGGGTGACGATCGTGGGTCAGAGGATAAACTTGGACAGATCCGCGTTCTTGGTCAGCTCTTCCAGCCGCTCACGGACCATGGCCTCGTCGATCTCGATCTCCTCGCCGTCGCGGTCCGGGGCGGTGAAGCTGATCTCGTCGAGCAGGCGTTCCATCACCGTGTGCAGGCGGCGCGCGCCGATGTTCTCGACGGACTGGTTGATCTCAGCCGACAGCTCGGCGAGTGCGTCGATCGCATCCTCGGTGAAGGACAGCTTTACGCCCTCGGTCTCCATCAGCGCCACATACTGGCGGATCAGGCTGTTTTCCGGCTCGCGCAGGATGCGGCCGAAATCCTCGCGGGTCAGCGCTCGCAGTTCCACGCGGATCGGCAGGCGCCCCTGCAGCTCGGGCAGCAGGTCCGAAGGCTTGGCGAGGTGGAACGCGCCCGAGGCGATGAAAAGGATATGGTCGGTCTTCACCGCGCCGTGCTTGGTGGCGACGGTGGTGCCCTCGATCAGCGGCAGCAGGTCGCGCTGGACCCCTTCCCGGCTGACGTCCGCGCCCTGGCGATCGCTGCGCGCCGTGATCTTGTCAATCTCGTCGAGGAAGACGATGCCGTTGTCCTCGACCGCGCGCAGCGCCTCCTGGACGACCTTCTCGTCGTCGAGCAGCTTGTCCGCCTCGTCCGCGATCAGCACGTCGTAGCTCTCGCCCACCGTCATGCGCCGGGTCTTGGTCTGCTGGCCGAACGCCTTGCCGAGCATGTCATTGAGGTTGATCATCCCCATCTGAGCGCCGGGCATGCCGGGAATGTCCATGGTCGGCAGCGACAGCCCGCCGGCGTCGGACACCTCGATCTCCACTTCCTTGTCGTCGAGGTCGCCCGCGCGCAGCTTGTCGCGGAACGACGCGCGGGTTGCCTCGCTGGCATTGGGCCCGACGAGTGCGTCCAGCACGCGCGCCTCGGCATTGATCTCGGCCTCGGCCGTGACCTCCTTGCGCCGCGCCTCGCGGGTCATGAGGATCGCCTGCTCGACAAGGTCCCGCACGATGGACTCGACGTCGCGGCCGACATAGCCGACCTCGGTGAACTTGGTCGCCTCGATCTTGATGAACGGCGCCTGGGCGAGCCGCGCGAGCCTGCGCGAGATCTCGGTCTTGCCGACGCCGGTCGGTCCGATCATCAGGATGTTCTTCGGCAGCACCTCTTCACGGAGGTCGTCGGGAAGCTGCTGGCGCCGCCAGCGGTTGCGAAGCGCGACGGCGACGGCGCGCTTGGCGTCGTTCTGGCCGACGATGAAGCGGTCGAGTTCGGAAACGATCTCGCGCGGGGAGAAGTTGGTCATGGGCTCGCCGTCTAGAGGGATTCGATGGTCAGGTTCGTGTTCGTGTAGACGCAGATCTCGGCCGCGATCCCCATCGCCTTCTCCGCGACCGCACGGGCATCCAGGTCGTCGCGGTCGATCAGCGCGCGCGCCGCGGCCAGCGCGTAGTTGCCGCCCGAGCCGATGGCGATGATGCCGTCATCGGGCTCCAGCACGTCGCCGGTTCCTGTCAGCACCAGCGAGGCGTCCTTGCTGGCCACGGCCATCATGGCCTCCAGACGACGCAGGTAGCGGTCTGTGCGCCAGTCCTTCGCCAGTTCGACGCAGGCCCGGGTCAGCTGGCCGGGGTGGGTCTCCAGCTTGGCCTCGAGACGCTCGAACAGCGTCATGGCGTCGGCGGTTGCGCCGGCAAAGCCGGCAATCACGCTGCCATCCCCCAGCGGGCGCACCTTGCGGGCACTCGCCTTGATCACGGTCTGGCCGAGAGAGACCTGCCCGTCGCCCGCGATCACCACTTCGTCGCCCTTCCGGATCGAAAGGATCGTGGTGCCGTGCCAGGTCGGGATGGCGTCGTTGTGCTGCGATGTGGTCATGGGTGCCGTCCGCCAAGTCTTTTGCGCAGGAGTCGTGCGCCGGGTGTCTGGCTGGAGTCCTGCCGCATCCGGTGCCCGGGCGCAATGCGCGCCGCGCGATGGACGATTTCATGTGGGGTCCCGGGGCGCGGGATCAAGTTCTCGCGTCAGGTTGCGATCTCGAGCACGAACCGGAACGGCGTATCTGCACCGCCCGCCGCGATCCCGTTCTCGCCGATGTGAAGCGGCAGCGCATTGTGGAGATGGTCGAGCCCGATGCGGGTGCCGTTGACGACCGTACCGAGCTGGCTGCCGACGTCGCGTATCATCAGCGCCGTGTGGCCGTGTTCGATCATGAAATGGCTGCGGGACAGGTTGTAGGGCTTGGAATCGTTGAAGGTGAGGGCGATGCCGGTGCGCGGGGCCTGTTCGCCACGCAGCGGCTTGCGGCCGATTCCGAATGGGATGTCCGAAATCACGATCCCGCGCCGCGGCATGCCGCTGCGGGTCGCCGAGCTGTCGGGCCGCAGCCGGACCTCGCTCCACGCGCCCGGTGCGGCGAGCGGGCTATCGTGGCCGCTGGACGCCGCCTCGCGCTCGGCCTTTGGCACAAGGTCGAGGCGCGCGAGGAGGCTGGCGGCCATCTCGCGCACCGCGTCGGGGTTGCGGGTGAGTTGCGCGGAGACGGTGGCGCGGTCGATCGCAAGCGCCTCGACCGGGCCGTGAGCTATGGCCGTGAGTTCCTGCGGTCCTCCGAACAGCACGCTGGCACCTCCGATCACCTCGCCCTGGGCGGCGGATTCAACCAGCGCACCGTGTCCGCTGCGCAGGCGCACATGGCCGGACAGGATGACGTAGCCGATTTCGTGGTCGTAGCCGGCTTCCAGAAGAATTTCGCCATCGGCGAATGTGCGGGTGCGGGCGGGCAGGTTGTTCATAAGTGTTCGGAAACGAAGAGGCCCTCGAAAATCACGCCACCATGATGGCCAAAATTGCGCGCATCGCCAACTGCGATACGCGGCGTGTCCCCGAATGCAGGATGGCGCCCGCGTGCGGTCCCTGCTATCTAGGCGCCGCATCCGGGACATGGCCCGGTGTTGCAGGAGCAGATGATGAGCGTTCAGGAACTCCCGGTGCGCGGTGCGGACGATCCGCGGGTCGCCGAGGTGGTGCGCACGACGAAGGAAACGGACATCTCCGTCTCCGTCAATCTCGACGGCGACGGAGTCTATGACGTGGACACCGGCATCGGTTTCCTCGATCACATGCTCGAACAGCTCTCGCGCCACAGCCTGATCGACCTGAAGGTGCGCGCGAAGGGCGACCTGCACATCGATTTCCATCACACGACCGAGGACAGCGGCTACGCCGTCGGCGAGGCGATCAGCAACGCGCTGGGCGACCGGCGCGGAATCCGCCGCTACGGCGATGCGCTGGTGCCGATGGACGAGACCCTGACCCGGGTCGCGCTGGATGCGTCGAACCGCCCCTTCCTGGTCTGGAACGTGGCGTTCACGCGCCCGAAACTCGGCGACATGGACACGGAGCTCTTCCAGGAGTGGTTCCGGGCCTTTGCCCAGTCGGCCGGCCTCACCCTGCACGTGGAAACCCTCTACGGCGAGAACAACCACCATATGGTGGAATCCTGCTACAAGGCGCTGGCCCGCGCGCTTCGCACGGCAGTCGAGATCGACCCGCGCCGCGCGGGCGACGTGCCGTCGACGAAGGGTGTGCTCGGCGGCTCCCTGCCCGAGTAGTGTTGGCCCTACTTTTGGCAGAAGCCGCTGTTTCAAAAGGGTTTTTGTCGTGACCACTACCGGCAAGCAAAATGCCCCGGACACCACTACGCGCCGTGCCGACGCGACGCCCGGGGCAATCCCGACGTCCCTGGCCCTCGCCGGGCATGGCCCCGTCGTGAAAACGCGCAAATGGCTGGTTGACCGCATGGTCGCGCGGCGATCGCGACAGGCGCGCGCCGTGCTCGAAGCAAAGCCGGACCTGTGGGCGCTGATGACAGAGGCAGCTGCCGGAACCGCCGTGACAGGCGCGTCATACTCGGACTACCTGACGCTCTACGAACAGGTCAGAGCCCGCCGTCCGCTTGAGATTCTCGAGTGTGGAACAGGGATTACCACGGTAGTGCTCGCCTATGCGCTGATGGAGAACGCGGAACAGCATGGTGGCGCCGTCGGGCGGGTAACCTCCATGGAGGACGACCGCGCATGGTTCGATGTTGCCTGCGGCCGGCTCCCGGATGCGGTTGCCGGCGTGGTGGACATGGTTCACAGCCCGAAGGTCGACGGGTTCTACAAGTGTTTCCGCGGGGTCCAGTACGAGAGCATGCCGGACAGGCCCTATGATTTCGTCTTTTCCGACGGTCCGGACCGCCATTCGCCGGTCAACGGGGACAAGCTGTTCAACCTGGACCTGATCAACGTGGTTAGACGCTCGGAAACCCCGGTTTTCGGGGTTGTCGACAACCACTACCTGACGTTCTACATCATGCAGAAGGTGTTCGGCGTCAATCTTGCGCGCTACAGCGTGAGCCACAAGCTGATGTTCGTTGGCCCGGTCACGCGGGACGATGTCAGATTTCTCAAGAAGGAGTCGTTCTTGCCGGATTTGCGCATTTTCGGGACGACCGAGCTGAAGCTTCGCATGGCCCGCGAAGACGAGGCGGGGGGCTGAAACCGTGGGCGTTCGGGTATACACGGTCCACGCCCGGCCCTGGGCGTCTTCCGAGGACGGCGACGCCGTCTTCGTGCGCGAGGGGTACAACTGGGCCGCGTTCGTCTTCGGGCCACTCTGGGCCCTCTGGCACGGGATGTGGAAGACCGCGATCGGGCTGTTGGCCCTGTCCGTGGTAGTGTCGGGTATGGCGGTAGTGGTGGGTATGGCTGAGGGCGCAGAACTCGCGGTATCTCTGGGTTTCCAGGTCGCTATCGGTCTCTGGGCAAACGACTGGCGGCGTCACGTCCTGGCGCGCCGCGGCTTCCTCGAACGGGGGGTCGTCGCCG
>JAEPNS010000217.1 GCA_017643325.1 Alphaproteobacteria bacterium
GATGAGTTCCTGATGCTGCTGTTCGTGGTGCAGGCCGAGCACGATCAGCGGCGCGGCCTGCTCCCAGGCGTCCGCGTCGGCCCCGGCGATAAACGCCCGCATCGCCGCATCCACATGGGCGCGATAGTCGCTGACCTGCGCCGCCGACGGTCGGGTCAGCAGGCCGCGCTGGGGGCGCGGGTGCCGCGCGCCGACCGCGTCGTAATAGGAGTTGAACAGGAAGGTGTAGTGCGGGTCGATCGGCTCGTAGCCCGGCGCGAAGGACGACAGGATCATGGTCTCGAAGAACCACGTCATGTGCGCCCGGTGCCATTTGGTCGGGCTCGCGTCGGGCATCGACTGCACGACCTGGTCCTCCGGCGACAGCGGCGCGGCCAGCCGCTCGGTCTCGCCGCGCACCCAGTCATAGTGTTCGAGGATCTGATCGCGGTCGCGCGGATGCGCGTCCAGGATGGCCGGTTCGGGACCGGAGGCTGTCACGGCGCTCTCCTGTTTGCGCCTGCGTCCCTCCCGCCACGGGTTCGGGACGCTCTCCCACAACCGCGCGGGCCATGGATCGAATTACGCGCCAATTCCGCAGCCGCGCGTGCCGGAGGCGGAGTAAACCAAGGCGCCTCTCGGGCCGTCAACCGCAAGTGTCGCGTATTTTCAGGTTTTCACGGTGCGATTGTGGCGCCGCATTTGTTGACGCGGCGGCACTGCGGATTATGTTTCCGGCCATGAGCGAAATCACCGGCTACCACGCGCATGTCTATTACGACGCCGAGACGAAGGCGGACGCCAGGGCCCTGCGCGACGAGATCGACGCGAAGTTCGACACCCGGCTCGGCCGCTGGCACGACAAGCCGGTCGGCCCGCACCCTGTCTGGATGTACCAGGTGGCCTTCGAACCCGACATCTTCGCGGACTTCGTGCCCTGGCTCGCGCTGAACCGGCGCGGGCTCAACATCCTGCTCCACCCGGAGACGGGCGACGACCTCGCCGACCATTCGACCCACGCGATGTGGCTCGGCCGGAGCATCGATCTCAACCTCGAACACTTCGACTAGTCCGCCGGCGCGTCCGGCACCGGCACACGGGCGGGAATCCAACGGTTCCCAACCCCGGCCCGCCGGGTTACAACACGCGCCTCGAACATTCGCGCCGGTCCCGACGGTCCGGCGCATCCCGCACAATCAAGGGGAGGACCACCCATGAAACTTCTGCGCTACGGACCCGCCGGCAAGGAAAAGCCCGGCCTGCTCGACGACGACGGCAAGATCCGCGACCTGTCGAAGGTCGTCGACGACATCACGCCCGATGTTCTCTCGCCGCGCGGCCTCGCCGCCATCCGCAAGCGCGATCCCAAGCGCCTGCCGATCGTCAAGGGCCGCCCGCGCCTCGGCCCGCCGGTCGTGGAGCGCCGCGTCTTCGCCATCGGCCTGAACTATGCCAAGCACGCCGCCGAGGCCGGGATGAAGATTCCCGACGAGCCGATCCTGTTCACCAAGACCTGCCCGCTGACCGGCCCGAACGACCGGATCGTGCTGCCGAAGGGCTCGAAGAAGGGCGACTGGGAGGTCGAGCTCTGCTTCGTGATGGGCCGCAAGGCGCAGTACGTCTCCAAGAAGGACGCGCTGAAGTACGTCGCCGGCTACGCCGCGGGCAACGACGTCTCCGAGCGCAAGTTCCAGATCGAGAGCGGCGGCCAGTGGGTGAAGGGCAAGAGCTCCGACACCTTCGGCCCGCTCGGCCCGTGGCTCGTGACCACCGACGAGATCAAGAACCCGCAGAACCTGCAGGTCTGGCTCGACGTCAACGGCGAGCGCATGCAGGAAGAGTCCACCAAGGACATGATCTTCTCCTGCGCCGACATCATCAGCTACCTGTCGAAGATGATCACCCTGCACCCGGGCGACGTGATCTACTCCGGCACGCCCTCGGGCGTCGGCCTCGGCATCAAGCCGAAGCCGAAGTTCCTGAAACCCCGCGACGTCATCACCCTGGGCGTCGAGGGCCTCGGCGAGCACAAGAACAAGGTCGTGAGCTGGGACGGCAAGTCGAAGTAGCCCGCCCCACACCGCGAAACGGACAAGGGCCGCGCCATGCGCGGCCCTTTTTCTTTTGCCCCCAAACGGTCGTCACGGCCGGACTTGTTCCGGCCATCCACGTCGGTGCGCCATGCTTTGAGATACGAGGGAGCCGATGGACGTGGATGCCCGCAACAAGTGCGGGCATGACGAGCTGAGCAATAGCAGCAGCCCTCACCCCACTTTCGGCATCACCTCGTCGCGGAAGGTGCGAAGCGAGTCCCGCGAGCCGGTGATGTCGATCAGGAGCACGTATTCGATCCCCTGCTCGCGCATGCGCAGCAGGCGGTCGGCGATCTCCTCGGGCGGGCCGATCAGCGCGCCCTCCTCGGTGGCCAGCCGGGTGTCGTTGTACTGCAGCATGGTCGACTGGGGCCCGCCGCCTTCGCGGATCCGCGACAGCCGCGAGATGCCGCTGAGCAGGCGCGAGCGCTGCTGGTGCGCCTCCTCGCGCTCCTCGTCCGTGCGGGTGATGTGCAGCGCACGGGCGACGGCCACGTTCATCGGGTCGAAGGTCTTCCCGGCGGCCTCGACGGTGTCGCGGTAGACCGCGAAGCGCTCGGCGATGCGCTCGAAGGACGCGATCTGGTCGAGCAGCAGGTTGAAGCCGTTCTCCGCCGCCCATTTGAGGCCCTCGTGACTGCCCGCCGCAAGCCAGAGCGGCGGGTGCGGGCGCTGGATCGGCGGCGGCTCGACGACGATGTCCTGGAAGGTCCAGTGCCTGCCGATATGGGTGAACCGCTCCTCGGACTGCCAGGCGCGGCGGATCACGTCGAGGGATTCGAGGAACAGCTCCTGCGCGTGGTCGGCCTTCACGTTGAAGCCGTGGAACTCGTTGGCGCGGTAGCCCTTGCCGACCCCGAAGTCGAGCCGCCCGCCCGACAGCAGATCCACCGTCGCGGCCTGCTCGGCGAGCAGCACCGGGTTGTGCCACGGCAGGACCACCACCGCCGTGCCGAGGCGCATGCGCGTCGTGCGCGCGGCGAGGTACGTCAGCAGGTTGAGCGAGGCCGAGACCTGCCCGAAGCCGGTGAAGTGGTGCTCGACCAGGAACACCGAGTGGTAGCCGAGCTCCTCGGCCTCCTCGACGTAGTCGATGAAGTCGCGGTAGCCCTGGGTGCTGTCGCGCGCGACGCCGCCCCGGCGCGAGGACGCGCCGCCGAACAGACCGAACTTCATCGCAGCACCGCCGACATGCGCGCCGCTAGTTGCGCACCCGCTCGGGCTTGCCGGTCTTAACGGACGTCGACAGCGCCTCCAGCACGGCGACGTTGGCGATGCGCTCGGCGTCGGTAAAGCGGTACTGCTTCTTGCCCGCGACCGCGTCGGCCCAGGCCTCGAAGTTCATCTTCACCGTGTCGCGCGGCTTGTAGACCCGGCGGTCGCGCTTTCCGTCCGGCGTGCCGATAAACATGTGGGTGTCGCCGGGGTTCTCCGGGTGCGCCATCTCGTGGATGTCCACCCACTTCTTGTCGCCGAACACCGTCAGCCGGCCGTAGAAGGGCGTGGCGGAGATCACGTTGATCGTGCCCATGGTCCCGTCCTGGAACGTGAACTGGGTCGAGGCGACGTCGCCCGAGGGCAGGTTCAGAACCCGGCGGTCGGAGATCGCGCGGATCTGCTGGATCGGGCCGAGCATGCTGATGAGAAGGTCCGTCAGGTGGACGCCCATGCCGGTCCAGCCGGCCGCCGGCGCGTCCTTCGGGTTGCCGCGCCAGTTGTCCTTCTTCATGGGCTTGAACTTGTCGTGGGAGAAGTTGCCCTCGACCGCGAGGATCGTGCCGAGCTCCTTATTGGCCACCATGTCGGCGAGTTTTTCCATCGCCGTCTCGTAGCGGCGCTCGTGGCCGAGGCCGAGCACGATGTCCTTGCGGGCGCAGGCACGGACCATCTTCTTGGCGCTCGCGGCCGTCAGCGACAGCGGCTTCTCGCAGAAAATCTGCTTGCCCGCCTTCGCCGCCTGCAGCACCAGGTCCTCATGGGTGGAGTGCGGGGTCGTCAGGATGACGCCGTCGACATTGTCGTCGGCGAGCGCGTCGGCATAGTCCTTCGACAGCGCGAAGCCGACCTCCTTCGCCAGCTTGCGCGTGGCCGCATTGGGCATCATCTCGATCCCGCGCACCACTTTGATCTTGCGGCTGTCCTTGAGCACGCGCGCGACGTGCTGCCCCCACCAGCCCAGTCCGACCACGGCCACGTTCAGCATATCCGTCCCCTCCCCGGGTTTCTTGTCTGCGCCGCCCGTTGCGGCGGGCGCGGACCCTAGCATGGCGTCTTTGCGCCAGAAACCCGGCGCGCTAGGTTGCGTGCGGTGCACATCCGCGAGACCGAGACATGCCCGGCATTTCCGTCGAGACCTTCAACGACCTGACTCGCCGCGAGCTGCCGCTCGCCGCCGACAACGGCTGCCACGCCGAGGAGATCGGCCCCGGCACCGCGCGGGTGCGCCTGCCCTTCAACGCCGCGCTGACCCGCCCGGGCGGGACCATCTCCGGCCCGGCGATGATGGCGCTGACCGACTACGGCATGTACGCCGCCCTGCTGGGCGCGATCGGCGACGTGGCGCTGGCCGTCACCACGAACCTCAACATCAACTTCCTGCGCAAGCCCGAGCCCGCCGACCTCGTCGCGGACTGCCGGGTGATCAAGCTCGGCAAGCGGCTCGCGGTACTGGAAGTCACCATCTATTCGGACGGCATGGACGAGCCGGTCGCGCACGCCACCGGCACCTACTCGATCCCGCCCGACGCCGGAGAGCAGACATGAGTGCCAGCCAGAACGAGCGTCCCGTGCAGTCCCGCCGCAGCTTCATCTTCTCGCCGGGCACCGACCCGTCGATGTTCCCGAAGGCGCTGGCCTCGGGTGCGGACATCGTCTGCGTCGAGCTGGAGGACGGGGTGGCGCCGCACCACAAGGAGCAGGCGCGCGCGAACATGCTGGCGATCTTCGCCCAACCCCAGGACGACGACGGTGTCGAGCGGATCGTGCGGATCAACATGCTGGGCTCGCCCGAGGGTGAGGCCGACCTCGCCGCGGTGCTCGACAGCGCGACCCCGCCGCCCGCGCTGATGCTGCCGAAGGTCAACGGCCCCGACGACGTGCACCGGGTCGCCGACGCGCTCGACGCGGCCGGGCACCCCACCCGGCTCCAGGTGATCATCGAGACCAACCCCGGCCTGGAGGCCGCGTGGGAGATCGCGCAGGCGAGCGCGCGGGTGGACTCGCTGCTGTTCGGCGGGGTCGACCTCGCCGCCGACCTGCGCTGCGCATACGGCTGGGAGCCGCTCCTGTATGCGCGCTCGCGGGTGGTCCACGCCGCTGCCGGCGCGGGCATCGATGCCATCGACGTGCCCTGGCTCGACCTCGGCGACCCCGAGGGCATGCGCCGGGAGGCCGAGGCCAGCGCGAAGCTCGGCTTCACCGGCAAGGGCGCGATCCACCCGCGCCAGATCGCCGACCTCAACGCCATCTTCTCTCCGAGCGCCGAGGAGGTCGCCTACGCCGAGAAGGTCGTCGCGGCCTTCGCCGCCGCCGACACGGGCCTCGTCGTGGTCGACGGCAAGCTGATCGAGAAGCCGGTCCTGCGCACCATGGAGCGCATCCTGGCCAAGGCCGGGCGGGCCTGAGCGGCGACCGGGACTTAACCGTAACTTAAGTCAGCCGGCATAGTTTGGTGGTTCACCGGAACACACAATGCCGCCCCGTCATGTCACGCCTTTGGAACCCTGTTCTCGCGACCGCGACCCGCAGACCCGTTCTTACCGTAACGGCTCTGGGACTGGTCACGGCTGCGATCGTTGCGTTCCAGATCGTCTCGATCATCGATGGCACCCGGCGCGCGACCGCACTCGAAGCGGCCCAGTCCTATTCGCGCGCGATCAGCGCGATCAGGGCGTATTATTCGTCCGTCGTCGTTCCCCGGGCACGCGACGCCGGTGTCAGCATCACCCACGACTATCATGAGACCGCCGGCGCCATCCCCCTGCCCGCGACCCTGACCATCGAACTGGGTGAGCAGGTGGCGCTCTCGGGGCAGGATGGCGATTTCAGGTTGCTGAGC
>JAEPNS010000218.1 GCA_017643325.1 Alphaproteobacteria bacterium
CCCCCATTTGCAGAGGGACTCGATATGCGCCGTGCCGTTTTCGGCCAGCACATCGCAGGTGAAATGATTGCGCCACATGAGCAGGGTCATCTCGAGCTGGATGGCAACGTCGCCGTCGCTGTCGACCACCACGTGGTCAAAACTGCGGTTCTCGAACCGATGCGCCGCGCGAACCACGAACGGTGCCTGCAGGTGTTCCGCACCGAGCCAGAACAGACACGTGTCCAGCAGGTGCGATCCCAGGTCGTAGAGCACGCCCGTCCCTTCGTCGCGCCACGCTGAATCCCGCACCAGCCGGGCGGTGCCGTTGCCATAGAACATACGCAGGGAATAGATCCGGCCGAGTTTGCCGGACTCGATCAGCCGCTTCATGGCCACGAAATGCGGCTCGAACCGGTGGTTGTAGGCTGTGTAGAGAACCGTTCCGGACGCCTCCGACATCTCCTTCAGTTGCGAAAGAGAACCGTTTTCGTCCGTCAGTAGCGGTTTTTCCACCAGAACATGCTTGCCGTTTGTCAGGAGATGTTCCAGCACGCCATACTTCGCGCCGTCGGGTGTGCAGACGAGCGCCGCGTCGTATGAGTCCAGGGGGACATCGGCCACGGCGCTGACATCGGCGTCACGATTCACCGGGTCCACGGTTGCGATACAGTCCGCCCCGGCCACACGCTGGCGCTTGTATCCCTGTGTCCCCAGCCCGACGACGATCACGCGCATCGGATGACGTCAGCCCACTTCGCCGTATCGCGCAAACCGCTCGACGGTATCGATCTTCGCGCGCACATCGTCCGGACGGACGGGAATGTTGCCGTCGCGCTCACACTCGACCGCGGCCGCCATGGAGCCGAGGATCGTCGCCACGAGATCGTTGTCGTGCACCAGCAGCGACAGCGTCGAATAGGCGAGAAGTGCATCGCCCGCCCCGACGGCGTCCACCACATTGTCGACAAAACTGTCGACGACAGAGAAGGAATCCAGCGATTCATGGTCGCTGTTCCGGCAGGTCAGCACGCCGCGGGAGCCAAGCTTCAGGACGAGCAGCTTGCAGGCGGCCTCGTCATACAGCGCGGAGGCCAGCGGACGGATTCCCGAATCCTGGTCGGCCAGAGCAAACCTTGCCTCGCGTTCGTTGGGGGTGATCAGGTCGAAGCCCTTGAACTCGGTGATGTTGCCCCAGCGACTCGCGACCTGGCTGTCCGCCACGCGCAACACGTCGTCCGGAATGGACTCGATCAGCCGCTGGATCGTGCGCCGGTTGAAGATGCCGTGACGAAAATCGCTGAAGACGACCGCATCGCTCTCGACACTGCCGACCGCACCCGTCAACTCTCCGACGATGTCGTCGGAGATCGAGCTGTTGTCCAGTGTATCGACTTTGAGCAGCCGGTAACCGGCCGCCACGATCGCATTCTTGTTGGTGGTCGGGCGCGCGGCATCGACCACAGGACGACACGTGATTCCGGCGTCGGACAGGCCGTCCAGCACGAAGTCCTTCAAATCGTCGTCGCCCAGCACGGTCGAGAAAGTGACGTCCGCGCCGGCGGCCGCCATGTGCATCGCGACAATGCCTGCCCCGCCGATATAGTCGCGCTTTTCCTCGAACAGCACGCTCATGGTCGGCGTCTTTGTCTGCCCGCCGATCATCGAGCACTGCGTAAAGCTGTCGACGATGGTGTCGCCGACGACGTGCACCTTCTTGCCCTCCATGCTGTCCAGGGCTGTGCGGAGATCCGCGAAATCGACACCGCGGGACTCCATAACCGTGAGCAGCTTCTCGGTCTGGATTTCCGGGGGCGCGAGATCGATCAGGTTCGACGAGGAGTAAACAATGTCGCCCGGCGTGAAGATGATCTTGCCGCCATACTCCGAGACCACCTTTTCCTCTTCGGAGGTCTTCGGCTTGATTCCTTCGGCGATGTACTCGTAACCCTTCGCGAAAAAATCCGGCTGCAGGTCGCGGATGTTATCGAGCGGGGTCGGGTTCGGGTCGATCAGCACGTAGTCCACGATATCGAACGCCGCTAGGTTCAGGGCGCGAAGATCCTGCGGGACATGCGGCCGATACGTACCCTTCTGAATATGGCGGTCCGCGGTCAGGCTGGCGACCAGGAGGTCCGCCTTGGACTTCGCATAAACGAGGTGGCGCAGGTGTCCCGGATGCACAACGTCAAAGACGCCGTGACACATGATGAGCTTTTGCTCGCGGGGAAACGGGCCGACCTCTTCCAAAAGCTCGGCGACTGTCTTGACCTTGCCGCGGTAGCGTCCCGTGAGTTCGTCGATCATCCTCGTCAAGCCCTTTTCGCGGGAGCCTCACCCGGCCCGAGAAAGTCGAACCAGGTCTTCGTTGCGACCTCGATGGAATCCGGGTCCCATAAGGGGGCGTCCCGCCAATGCTGGATCTCCGCCATCATCCGCGCCACACCGTCTTCGAACGGGACCTCGGCTTTCCATCCCAGCTCTCGCGTGATCTTCGTGATATCAGCGTAGGTGCATTCTGGCTCACCCGGCCGCTTCGGTACGTAGACCACCTCCCCGCCGATAAGCTCCACAAGGCGGTTGACGCTCTGGGGGTTGCCGGCGCCCAAGTTGAAGCGTTCGCCGACGAGATGCGTCTCGGCAGCGGCAAGAAATCCTGCCGCCACGTCCGATGCATAGACGAAGTCGCGCGACTGGCTGCCGTCTCCGACGACGGTGAAAGGCTTGCCTTCAAGCTTCTGCTTCAGGAACACGCCGAAGACCGCGCCGTAGGCGCCGGTGGTCCGGACACGTGTCCCGTAGGCATTGAAAATACAGATCGAGTTGACCGGCAGCTTGTAGACCTGTTGCCAGTGGAACGCGGCCTGCTCGCCCTGATACTTGGACAGCGCGTAGGGGTATTGGGGCTGGATCCTGTGCTGCTCGTCGGTGGGCGTATCCGCCAGCCCGTAGCAGGAGGACGAGGCGGCGTAGACGAACTTCTCGACTGCGGCCTCGCGCGCCGCCTCCAGCACACGTACCGTGCCCTGGACGTTTACGTCCATGTAGTCGACCGGGCGTTCGATGGACGGGACAATGTCTCCAATTCCGGCGAAATGGAAGACGTACCTGGCATTCGCGAACGCGGGGTCGTCGGGCCCAATGTCGCGAATATCCTTCCAGTCCGTCGACAGCCGGTCATCGCCGGCGTGGTGTGCGAGATTGCTCTCGCGCCCGCCGGTCAGGTTGTCGATCACGCGCACATCAAAGTCGCGCGCGAGCAGAAGATCGACCATGTGGCTGCCGATGAAGCCCGCGCCCCCGGTCACCACTGCTACGGGACGGGATGAATTCATGCGGCCTTGTTTTTCTTCAGAGTGCGCACGTTGTAGTAGCGGTCGTCGTCCATGCTGTCCGGCAGCTTGCCGTCACGGAACAGCTCGACGAGTTCGCGAATCGCTTCCTCGATCGTGTGCTGCGGCTCGAAGTCCAGCACGCGCTTAATCTTATCGGAGTTGATGTGGTAGCTGCGGATGTCGTCGGTGGGCTCGGTCGCGATCTCGATCTCGCCTTTTTCGGGCATCATCTCCTCGACCACCTTCTTCACCAGTTCGGCGATCTCCATGATGCTCATGTTCTGGTAGCCGCAATTGAAGGTCTCGTTCTGAACCTTTTCCGCCGGCGCCTCCAAAAGCAATTCGCAGAGGTCGCAATAGTCTTGCACGTGCAGGTTCGGGCGAAGTTGGGAGCCGCCGAACACACGGATTTTCCCGTTGGTGACAGCATGGTTGGTCAGAATGTTCACCGACAGATCAAGACGCTGGCGCGGTGCGTAGCCGCACACCGTTGCGGGCCGGAAAATCACGCCAACGAAGTCGTCGTCGGTGTATTTTTTCAGGATCGGCTCGCACATGCCCTTGTACTTGTTGTAGAGCGTCAGCGGCACAAGCGGGTGATCCTCGGTCACCTGTGGCTTGTCAGACACGCCATAGACCGAGCTGGACGACGCATAGACGAAGCGCTTGACCCCCACCTCCTTCGCTGCCTTCACCATCGGTTCGAAGGCATCGAGATTGATCGACGTGCTTAGTTTCTCGTCGAGTTCAAAACTCGCATCGTTGGAGATGCAGGCGAGATTGATGACCGCATCCTTTCCCTGGAACACATCCGACAGCGCGGCCGCGTCACGGATATCGCCCTTCACAATGGTCAGGTTCGGGTTGTCCGCGGGCAGATGCTCATCGCCGAAGAACATCGTGTCGAACACGGTGACGTTGTAGCCCTTGCCGAGCAACTGGGGGACGAGGCGGCTGCCGCAATAACCGGATCCACCGGTCACAACTACGTTGGTGTGCACGATTTCGCGCTCCTGACTTCAAGTGTTCCTGTTGGCCGAACGGTCGGCGGCGACGTCCGGCGACCTAGGCCGCGGATGCGTCCGCGTCGGCTCCGATCGGGATATCGAAACCGGACGCCTGCGCGTCCTTGTAAAACATGGCGACCGTTTCCAGGCTGAACTGGTCCAAATCCTTGCCAAGGCTGGCCAGCTTCGCGAGCTGATCTCCCGCCATAGTGATGATGTCGCAGCCGGTTTCCTCGGCCTGGATCAGGTTGAGTACCTCGCGCGGGCTGGCCCAGAGCAACTCGGCCTTCGGCTTCGCCGAAACGATCTGCTTGTAGTCGCGCATCAGCGGTACGGGGTCCGTGCCCGCGTCTGCGATCCGGCCGGCAAACACGGAGACAACCGCTGCCGTATCGGCATCCAGCGCGTCCGCAACGTCCTCGACATGCTGCAGGGTGAACATCGCCGTCACGTTGACTTGGACGCCCTCGCCGGAAAGCTCGCGCACCAGAGGCACCGCGGTTTGCCCCTGGGTGTTCGTGATCGGGATTTTCACAAAGACATTGTCGCCCCAGGACGCGATTTCGCGCGCCTGAGCCCCCATCGTCGGCAGGTCGTCGGCAAACACTTCGAAGCTGATCGGCTTGTCACCCACAACGGCAAGGGCATCGCGCGCGAATGCCGTATAGTCCGTCACGCCCGCCTTGCGCATGAGCGTGGGATTTGTCGTGAAGCCCGAGATCATCGGGTCAGCCGCCATCTTCTCGATCTGGTCGAGTTCGGCGCCGTCGGCGAAAATTTTCACCCGCAGCTTTGAGATATCCATCAACGCCCCCGTTTTTTCGACTGCCCGCCGGTCAGTTGCCGTATCAGGTCGACCGCCGCAGGCAGGTCAGGAGCTGTAAAGTCCGGCGCAAGTTTGTACTGGTCCTCGTACTCCCACCCGTCGATGAGGATGGTCCTGCAACCTGCCGCCTGCCCGGCGCCGACATCACGCCACGTGTCCCCGACGATGAAACTCGATCCCAGATCGATATCCCATGTTTCCGCGGATTCGGAAAGCATGCCGGGGTTCGGTTTGTAGCACCAACATTCGTCGATGCAACTGCAAACCAAGAGGTCGTCCACAGCGACAGCCGCGCGCAGTCGGCGGTGCATCTCGTCCAGAGTCTCGGCTGAAATCAGGCCGTGGCCCAGATCTTTCTGGTTGGTCACGACGATGGCGAGGTATTCGAGCGATTTCAGTTCGTCGACGGCCTCCGCCACGCCCGGCAAGAGCTCGAAATCGTCGAGTTCACGCGGCGCGTAGGAGCGTCCGTTGGCCAGAATCGGCCTGTTGAGGACCCCGTCACGGTCGAGGAACACACATGCGAGCTTGCCGTCGCCGGCATCTACCATTTCGTAGCGTTCACCTGGAGGTCCGGATGGCTGACGAGCGCATGCCAGACAACCGCCTGGAAGCCTTCGGATATCGGCGTCACCAGGCCTTCGTCGACATTCGGAATGACCACGACATTGTCGCCGGCCTTCTTTGCGTGTCCGCCGTCGCGGCCGACCACGCCGAACACCTTCATGCCGCGCTCGCGCGCCGCGTCGATCGCGCGGATCAGGTTGACGGATACATTGCGCTCGACATTTCCGCCGCCGACCGAAAAAACGAAGATCGCATCGTCGGCCCGCGCGCGACTGACATTCAGGTACTCCGCGAAGACCGTCTCGAACCCCTCGTCGTTCGTGCGTGCTGTGAGCTCGGAGACATTGTCCGTAGGCGCATACGCCTCGATACCGCAAAGCTTCCGGAAAT
>JAEPNS010000219.1 GCA_017643325.1 Alphaproteobacteria bacterium
CTACACAGAGGGCTATCACGTGCCCGCGGGCGAGACCTATACCGCCGTCGAGGCGCCGAAAGGCGAGTTCGGCGTATATCTGGTTTCCGACGGCACCAACCGGCCTTACCGCTGCAAGATCCGCGCGCCGGGGTTTGCCTTCATGCAGGCGCTTATCCCCCTGAGCGAGGGACACATGCTGGCCGATGTGCCGGCGATCCTCGGCAGCCTCGATGTTGTGTTCGGCGAGGTGGACCGATGAGCGATACCTTTGCATTCGACGCGGCCACTGAGGAACGCGCCCGGACGATCCTGAAGCGCTATCCGGAGGGCCGTTCGCAGAGCGCGGTCATTCCGTTGCTCGATCTGGCCCAGCGGCAGGCGGGCGGTTGGCTGCCGGTCCATGTGATTGAATACGTCGCGTCGTATCTCGACATGCCGAAAATCCGGGTCCTCGAGGTCGCGACCTTCTACTCGATGTTCAACCTGGAACCGGTCGGCAAGAACTTCGTCCAGCTTTGCCGCACGACGCCGTGCTGGCTGCGCGGTTCGGACGACCTGCGCGCCGTCGCGAAGAATGTGACCGGGTGTGGCCTCGGTGAGACCAGTGCCGACGGCCTGTTCACCGTCGTTGAGGTCGAGTGCCTCGGGGCGTGCTGCAACGCACCGATGGTCCAGATCAACGACGATTACTACGAGGACCTGACCGCCGAGAATTTCAAGGACGTCCTCGAGGCGCTGAAGCGCGGCGAGGACCCGAAGACGGGGTCCCAGACCGGACGCACGGGCTCCGAGCCGGAAGACGGCCTGACAACCCTGACGGCGGAGGGCGCGTAATGTTGCGCGACGAAGACCGCATCTTCCAGAACCTCTATGGCCAGGATGACTGGCGGCTCGATGGTGCGCGCCGACGCGGCATCTGGGACAACACCAAGGCCCTGATCGAGCTTGGGCGCGAGAAGTTGGTCGACGAGGTCAAGGAATCGGGCCTGCGCGGACGCGGTGGCGCCGGTTTCCCGACCGGCGTGAAATGGTCCTTCATGCCGCCAGACGACCGGCGCGACGGCCGGCCCCACTATCTGGTCGTAAATGCCGACGAGTCCGAGCCGGGCACCTGCAAGGATCGTGAGATCCTGCGCTATGACCCGCACACCCTTGTCGAGGGCTGCCTGGTGGCCGGTTTCGCCATGGGGGCGAACGCGGCCTACATCTACGTTCGCGGCGAGTTCTTCTCCGAGGCGTCGCACCTGCAGATCGCCATCGATGAAGCCTACGACGCGGGCCTGATCGGCAAGAACGCCTCAGGCTCGGGCTGGGATTTCGACGTCTACCTGCATCGCGGCGCGGGCGCGTATATCTGCGGCGAGGAAACCGCGCTGATCGAGAGCCTCGAGGGCAAGAAAGGCCAGCCCCGCCTGAAGCCGCCGTTCCCGGCGGCGTGCGGGCTCTACGGGTGCCCCACGACGGTCAACAACGTCGAGACGATCGCGGTCGTGCCCACCATCCTGCGGCGCGGCTCGTCCTGGTTCGCCGGCTTCGGCCGCGAAAACAACACCGGCACCAAGATTTTCTCGATTTCCGGCCACGTGGAGAACCCGTGCAACGTCGAGGAGGAGATGAGCATCCCCCTCAAGGAGCTCATCGAGAAGCATGCCGGCGGTGTCCGCGGCGGTTGGGACAACCTATTGGCGGTTATTCCCGGCGGCTCGTCGACACCGTGTCTGTCGAAAAACATCTGCGACAACGTCCTGATGGATTTCGATTCCCTGCGCGAGCACCATTCGGGCCTCGGCACCGCGGCCGTGATCGTCATGGACAAGTCCACCGATATCGTCGAGGCGATTGCCCGGCTGAGCCACTTCTACCGCCACGAAAGCTGCGGCCAGTGCACGCCGTGCCGAGAGGGCATGGGCTGGGTCTACCGGGTGATGACCCGCATGGTGACAGGCGATGCCGAGGTCGAGGAAATCGACATGCTCTGGGATGTGACCAAGCAGATCGAGGGCCATACCATCTGCGCGCTGGCCGATGGCGGCGTCTGGCCGGTGCAGGGACTCATCCGGCATTTCCGTCCGGAGATGGAACGGCGTATCGCCGAGCGCAAGAGCTATGCCGGCGGAGCCGCCGCGCAGGCGGCCGAGTAGGGGGGCGCAATGCCGACAGTCACGATTGACGGCAACGAGATCGAAGTCCCCGCGGGCGTGACCGTCCTGCAGGCCTGTGAGATGGCGGGCGTGGAAATTCCGCGCTTCTGCTACCACGAGCGCCTGTCCGTCGCCGGCAACTGTCGCATGTGCCTCGTCGAGGTTTCGCCCGGGCCGCCGAAGCCGGCCGCGTCCTGTGCGCTGCCCGTCGCGGACGGCATGGAGATCAAGACCGACACCGAGATGGTGCAGAAGGCGCGTAACGGCGTGATGGAGTTCCTCCTGATCAACCATCCGCTCGATTGCCCGATCTGCGACCAGGGCGGCGAGTGCGATCTGCAGGACCAGGCAATGGCCTATGGCCGGGATGGCTCGCGCTTCCACGAGCACAAGCGTGCGGTCAAGGACAAGCACATGGGGCCGCTGGTCAAGACGATCATGACCCGCTGCATCCACTGCACCCGATGTGTGCGCTTCGCGACCGAGATCGCGGGTGTGCCGGAACTGGGCCTTCTGGGGCGCGGCGAACACGCTGAGATCACGACCTATCTGGAAAAGTCCCTCGATTCCGAGTTGAGCGCGAATGTTATCGACCTTTGCCCGGTCGGCGCGCTGACCTCCAAGCCCTATGCCTTTGTTTCGCGCCCCTGGGAACTGACCAAGACGGAATCGGTCGACGTGCTGGATGCCGTCGGGGCCGCGATCCGGGTGGATTCGCGCCAGACCGAGGTGCTGCGCGTGCTGCCGCGCCTCAACGAGGACGTGAACGAGGAATGGCTCGCAGACAAATCGCGCTACGCCTGCGACGGGCTCTCGCGGCAGCGGCTCGACCGGCCGTACGTGCGCAAGGACGGCAAGCTGCAGCCCGCTAACTGGGACGAGGCCTTCTCGGCGATTGCCGCGAAGGTGAAATCCACGTCGGGTGACAGGATTGCCGCTATCGCGGGCGACCTGTGCGACGCCGAATCGATGTTCGCGCTCAAGCAACTCATGGGCGCGCTGGGTTCGTCGAATATCGACTGCCGGCAGGATGGCGCGAAACTCGATGCCGGCGCGCGCGGTACCTATTTAATGAATTCCACAATCGCCGGGCTGGAAAACGCTGACGCGGTCCTGCTCGTCGGCACGAATCCGCGCTGGGAAGCGCCGCTGGTGAACACGCGGCTGCGCAAGGCGTGGCTACAGGGCAACGCGCGGATCGCCGTTGTCGGCCCGCAGGTCGACCTGACCTATCCGAGTGAGTATCTCGGTGCCGGGCCGGACACGTTGCAGCAGATCGTCGACGGCAGCCACGAGTTTGCGTCTGTCCTGAAGGACGCCGAGCGCCCGGTCGTGATCGTCGGCATGGGAGCACTGGCGCGCGCAGACGGTGCCGCAGTGCTGGCCGCGGCCGCGAAACTGGTCGAGAGCTGCAACCTGATCCGCGACGACTGGAACGGGTTCAACGTTCTGCACACGGCGGCGAGCCGGGTCGGCGGGCTTGACCTCGGCTTCGTGCCGGGCGAGGGCGGTCGCGACACCGCGGCGATCCTGGAGGGTGCCGCGAGCGGCGACCTCGACGTGATCTATCTGCTGGGTGCTGACGAGATCGATATGTCGAAACTCGGTGATGCCTTTGTTGTCTATCAGGGCCACCACGGCGATGCGGGTGCCCACCGTGCCGATGTCATCCTGCCGGGTGCGGCCTACACCGAGAAGAACGGCACCTATGTGAATACCGAGGGGCGGGTGCAGATCGCACGCCAGGCTGTGCAGCCCCCGGGGGATGCCCGCGAGGACTGGGCGATCATCCGCGCGCTGTCCGATGCCGTTGGCGGCGGTCTCGACCATGTCACGCTCGGCGACGTGCGCGCGGCCATGTCCGCCGCCAATCCCGTCTTCGACCGTGTTGACGAAATCGTGGCTGCCGAGTGGAGTGGCGTGGGCGAGGGTGGCGCGATGGACAACGCACCCTTCGAGAGCCCGATTTCGAACTATTACATGACCGACCCGATCAGCCGGGCGTCGGAAACCATGGCCGAATGCACGCGCGAGTTCGTGAACGCGGACGGCGAAAGGACCGGCACCGATGGTTGAGTTCTGGTGGTCCTATGGCTGGCCGACGCTCTGGATCGTGATCCAGATCCTGTTCCTGGTCGTCCCGCTTCTGATCGTTGTCGCCTACCTCACCTACGCCGAGCGCAAGGTCATCGGTCTCATGCAGTTGCGCATGGGCCCCAACGTGGTCGGTCCGTTCGGCCTGCTGCAGCCGTTCGCCGACGCGCTGAAGCTGATGACCAAGGAACTGATCATCCCGACCGGCGCAAACCGGGTGGTCTTCCTGCTCGCGCCGATGCTGACCTTCATCCTCGCGATGGTCGGCTGGGCGGTGATCCCGGTTGCCGAGGGCTGGGTGCTGTCGGACATCAATGTCGGCATCCTCTACCTCTTCGCGATCTCCTCGCTCGGCGTCTACGGCATCATCATGGCCGGCTGGGCATCGAACTCGAAATACCCCTTTCTCGGTGCGCTGCGCTCCGCCGCCCAGATGGTCTCCTACGAGGTCTCCATTGGCTTCGTGATCATCACGGTGCTGCTCGCTGTCGGCTCGCTGAACCTTTCGGACATCGTGCTCGCGCAGCAGGAACTGTGGTTCTTCATCCCGCTGCTTCCGATGTTCATCGTGTTCGTGATCTCGGCGCTGGCGGAGACCAACCGCGCGCCCTTCGACCTGCCGGAGGCCGAGGCGGAGCTCGTCACCGGCTACAACGTCGAGTATTCGGCGATGGCCTTCGCCCTGTTCTTTCTCGGCGAATACGCGAACATGGTGCTGATGAGCGGCATGACCGTCATCCTGTTCCTTGGTGGCTGGCTCCCGCCGCTGGACATCGCGCCGTTCAACTGGATCCCGGGGATCGTCTGGTTCGCGCTCAAGGTCTCGCTGATGCTGTTCGTGTTCCTGTGGGTGCGCGCGACGCTGCCGCGCTACCGCTACGACCAGCTCATGCGGCTGGGCTGGAAGGTGTTCCTGCCGCTGTCGCTTGCCTGGGTCGTCATCACCGCCGGTGCCATCGTCGTGTTCGACTGGTACCCGGGCATCGTGAACTAGGGACCGGGGAAGAGACCGACATGGCCATGCTCGATCGCACCGCCCGTTCACTGCTCCTCGGCGAGATCGCCGCCGGAATGTGGCTGACGCTGAAGTATTTCTTCAAGCCGAAGGTCACGATCAACTATCCGTACGAAAAAGGGCCGCTGAGTCCGCGTTTTCGTGGTGAGCACGCGCTGCGTCGCTATCCGAACGGCGAAGAGCGTTGCATTGCCTGCAAGCTTTGCGAGGCGATCTGCCCGGCGCAGGCCATCACCATCGAGGCGGAGCCGCGCGAGGACAACTCGCGGCGTACGACCCGCTACGACATCGACATGACCAAGTGCATCTACTGCGGCTTCTGCCAGGAAGCCTGCCCTGTGGATGCGATCGTGGAGGGACCGAACTTCGAGTTTGCGACCGAGACCCGCGAGGAGCTCATGTACGACAAGGACAAGCTGCTGGCGAACGGCGATCGCTGGGAATCCGAGATCGCGACGGCGCTGGCCGCCGACGCGCCGTATCGCTAGGCCGGGGCAAGGGGGCAAACGTGGTTATTCAGGCGCTGGCCTTTTATCTCTTTGCGTTCGTCGCGGTGGCGTCGGCCGTGATGGTGATCTCGGCGCGCAACCCTGTGCATTCGGTGTTGTTCCTGATACTCGCCTTCTTCAATTCCGCAGGCCTGTTCGTGCTCGTGGGTGCGGAGTTCCTGGCGATGATCCTGGTGGTTGTCTACGTCGGCGCGGTCGCGGTCCTGTTCCTGTTTGTCGTGATGATGCTCGACATCAATTTTGCCGAGTTGCGCGAGGGCTTTCTACAGTATCTCCCCATTGGTGCGCTGGTTGGCATCATTCTCGCCGCGGAACTCATCCTGGTGTTCGGCAGCTGGGCGATCTCGCCGGAGGCCG
>JAEPNS010000021.1:0-2382 GCA_017643325.1 Alphaproteobacteria bacterium
CCCGGCGGGCGCGCTGCTGAGTCCGGCGGGCGCCATTTACGACCTGGCAGGCCGTCTCCTGCGCGCCGGCCGCACACCCGAGCGCGCGGCGGTTCCGGTGATCTGTATCGGCAACGTCGTGGCGGGCGGCGCTGGCAAGACACCGGTGGCGATCGCCGTCGCGGAAATGCTGGCGAAGCGGGAGGTGGCGTTCCTCTCCCGGGGATACGGCGGCCGCGAGCGCGGGCCGGTCCGGGTCGACCCGGCGGCCCACGACGCGCGGGCGGTGGGCGACGAGCCGCTCCTGCTTGCCCGGCACGGACCGACGTGGGTCTCGGCCAACCGGCCCGCCGGGGCCCGCGCCGCCACCGGCGAGGGGGCGGGACTGATCGTCATGGACGACGGGTTCCAGAACCCCTCGCTCCACAAGGATGTCTCGATCTTGGTGTTCGACGGCGAAACGGGCATCGGCAATGGCCACGTGATGCCCGCAGGGCCGTTGCGCGAAACCCTCGACGCGGGCTTCGCCCGCGCGGACGCCGCAGTGATCGTCGGGGAGGACCGGACCCGGCTTTCGGAGCGCATCGGCAGCCGGGTTCCGGTGTTCGCGGCCCGGCTCCAGCCGACGCCGGAGGCGGAGGGCCTCTCGGGCCGGCGCGTGCTCGCCTTCGCCGGGATCGGCCGCCCTGAGAAATTCTTCCGGACCCTCGCCGAGATGGGCTGCGACGTCGTCGCGACTCACGCCTATGCAGACCACGCGCCCTACGACGCCGAGCGGATCATGCGCCTGTGCGAGGACGCCGCCGCCGCCGACGCCATCCCGGTCACGACCGAGAAGGACCTCGTCCGCCTGCCCGCGGAGGCGCGCGCGATGGTGCGCGCCGTGCCCGTGATTCTCGCCTGGGAAGAGCCGGAGAGGGTCGCCGAGTTCCTGGCAGACCGGTTGGGCTAGGCCCGGGCTTTCGGCAGCCCGTTCAAAAACAATTGTACTCCCCGGACTTGTTCCGGGCATGACGACGATCGTGCTCAGCGCGGCATCGGCCCCGCGATCAACTCGGGATCGAGGCGGAGCTGGAACCAGTTGATGCGCCAGTCGAGATGCGGCCCGGTCGAACGGCCCGTCGAGCCGACCGCGCCGATCACCTCGCCGGGCGCGACCGCCTGTCCCGGCACGACGTCGATGCGCGACAGGTGCGAATAGATCGAGCTCACCCCGTGGCCATGGTCGACGGCAACCGTCCCGCCCGTGAAGAAAAGGTCCGGCTCCGCCAGCGACACGATTCCCGCCGCCGACGCACCGACCGGCGTGCCGGTCGGGACCGCGATATCGATCCCGAGATGGGGACGGCGCGACTCGCCGTTCAGGATGCGCTGGTTGCCGTAGCGCCCGCTGATCCGCCCCGTCGCCGGCCAGCGGAAACCGGCGAAGACATGGGCCAGGTCGGAATCCCGCCCGCGCGCGGCGTTGATCTGCGCGCCCTCGCGGCGGATGCGCTTGAGGTCCTCGGCGTTCGGGCTTACCTTGCGGCGCGGCAGGCCGTCGATGCGCTCGATGTCCCAGGACCGGGTCTCGACCGCATAGGTCTGCTCGTCGGTTCCATCCCCATGTGTGACCCGAATGATGACCGGCTCCGTCCGGTCGCGTCCGATGCCAAACACGAAGCGCCCCTGCGCGTCGACACGAACGGGGTTGCCGTCCACCGTGACCGCCGCGCCCGGCGCCACGGTCCCGGTCCGCAAGGCGCCCTGCACCACCGGCCCGTCGAGTTCGAGCGCCGCCGCGTCGCCCGCGCCGAGCCACAGGACCGCAAGCGCAAGAAGCAGCGTCCTCAAAGCAGCGAGCCCTGCGGGTCGTCCAACGGATCGGCCTTGGCAGGCTTCCTTGCCTTCGGCTTCGGTTTCGTTGCCTTGCGCGGCCCGGCCGGGGCGGCGTCGCCGCCCACCGCATCCACCGTCGCGGCGACCCGCCCGTCGTCGCGGAACGACAGCGAAATCCCGTCACCCGGCGACAGCGCGTCCGCCGACAGCACCGGCGCGCCTGCCGAATCCCTGACCAGAACGAAACCCCGTTCCAGAACGCCCTTGTAGGAATAACTCTCCAGCAGCGCGTCGAGCGACGAGACGCGCTTTTCCAGTCCGTCGCGCAGGCGCGCCTGCGCCTGAAACAGCCGTCCTCCCAGCGCATCGACGTCGCGCAGGTCGCGCTTGAACGCCGCCTCGCTCGATGCCTTCGCCGCCGCGAGCCGCGTTATCGCGTTCGCCAGTTCACGGGATTTCGCGTCAACATACTTCTTCGGTTCAACGAGCTTCTGCCCCTGGGCATCGACCTTGTCCGCCTTCGAGCCGAGAAGTCGTGCCAGCGCCGGTGCCAGGCGCTCGGCCCAGTCGTCGACCCGTTGCATC
>JAEPNS010000021.1:2392-14727 GCA_017643325.1 Alphaproteobacteria bacterium
GCGCCTTCCAGGACCCGCCGTGGCGCCGGCAGGCCCCGGCCCAGCGCCGTCACCTCCTGCGCGCGGCCGCGCAGCAGCCGCGTCATCGCGCCGGTCAGCCGGGCCTCGTCCTCGGCAACCTGGGCGATCAGGTCGGCGCGCACCGGAACGGCCATCTCGGCAGCCGCGGTCGGGGTCGGCGCGCGGCGGTCGGACGCGAAATCGATGAGCGTCGTGTCGGTCTCGTGGCCGACGGCGGAGATCAGCGGGATGTCGCTCGATGCGGCCGCGCGCACCACCGACTCCTCGTTGAAGGCCATCAGGTCCTCCAGCGAGCCGCCGCCGCGCGCGACGATCAGCACGTCCGGGCGCGGCACCGCGCCGCCGGGCGCAATCGCGTTGAACCCCTCGATGGCCGCCGTCACCTGCGCCGCCGCCGTGTCACCCTGCACCAGCACCGGCCAGAGCAGCACGTGACGCGGGAACCGGTCCTCGAGCCGGTGCAGGATGTCGCGGATCACCGCGCCGGTGGGCGACGTCACGACGCCGATCACCCCCGGGAGAAAGGGCAGCGGTTTCTTGCGGTCCGCGTCGAACAGCCCCTCGGCCGCAAGGCGCTTGCGGCGCTCCTCGATCATCTTCAGCAGCGCGCCCTCGCCCGCCACCTCGACCCGCTCGATCACGAGCTGGTACTTCGAGCGCGCGGCGTAGGTGGTGACCCGCCCCGTGGCGACCACCTCCAGCCCGTCTTCCGGCTGCACCTCCAGCCGACCGGCCGTGCCCTTCCAGCACACCGCGTCGATCACGGCGTCGGCGTCCTTCAGGGTCATGTAGAGGTGACCCGACGCCGCGCGCTTGAACCCGGAGACCTCGCCGCGCACCCGCACATAGCCGAACCGGTCCTCGACCGTGCGCTTGACGGCGCTGGACAGTTCGGCGACCGAGACGACCGGCGGCTGGTTGTCGCCGGGGGCATCATCGAGAAGGGTGTCGGTCATCGGGCGTGGCTCATCAACAGCGAATCGCCTGCATGATACAAACTGCCGCCTCTCAAACGAAGGTCCTGTCGAAGGACCGCGCGAACGTAAGGATGTTCGGTCATGCGCATTCTGGTCGTCGGCGGCGGTGGCCGCGAACACGCCCTGTGCTGGGCGATTGCCGGCTCGCCCCTGTGTGACGCGCTGTACTGCGCACCGGGTAACGCCGGCATTGCCCGGGACGCCGAATGCGTCGACATCGGCGCGGAGGACGTGGACGGTCTCCTCGCATTCGCCGTGGACAACGCCATCGACCTTGTGGTCATCGGCCCGGAGGCGCCGCTGGTGCTCGGGCTCGCCGACCGGCTCGATGCGGCAGGCATCAGGGCGTTCGGCCCGGGCGCGGGCGCGGCGATGCTGGAAGGCTCCAAGGGCTTCATGAAGGACCTCTGCGCGCGCCACGGCATCCCCACCGCGGGATACGGCCGGTTCACCGACGCCGAGGCCGCGAAGGCTTATATCCGCGAACAGGGCGCGCCCATCGTGGTGAAGGCGGACGGGCTGGCCGCGGGCAAGGGCGTGACCGTGGCGCAAACCGTCGACGAGGCGCTGGCCGCCGTCGACGAGGCGATGACCGACAACGCGTTCGGGGACGCGGGCGCGGAACTCGTGATCGAGGAGTTCCTCGTCGGCGAGGAACTGTCCTTCTTCGCGCTCACCGACGGCGAGAACGTGCTGCCGCTGGCCGGGGCCCAGGACCACAAGGCCGTCGGCGAGGGCGATACCGGCCCGAACACCGGCGGCATGGGCGCGTACTCCCCCGCCCCGTCGCTGACGCCCGAGCTCGAGGCCGAAGTGATGGAGACCATCGTGCTGCCGACCGTGCGCGGCATGGCGGCGGACGGCACGCCCTATCTCGGCGTTCTCTATGCGGGGCTGATGCTGACCGCCGACGGCCCGAAGCTGCTCGAATACAACGTCCGTTTCGGGGACCCGGAATGCCAGGTGCTGATGATGCGCCTGCGCTCGGACATCGTGCCGGCGCTGGTCGCGGCCTGCGACGGCGCGCTGAAGAATTTCGACCTGCGCTGGTCCGACGACGCGGCGATGACGGTGGTCCTCGCAGCCAGGGGCTATCCCGGCAGCTACGAGAAAGGCACCGAAATCCGCGGTCTGGACGCCGCCGAGGCCACCGGCGCGATGGTCTTTCACGCGGGCACCAAGGCGGACGGCGACCGAATTCTGGCCAACGGCGGGCGCGTGCTGAACGTCACGGCCACCGGGACCACCATCGCCGACGCCCAGCAGGGCGCCTACGCGGCCGTCGATGCCATCGACTGGCCGGATGGTTTCTGCCGCCGCGACATCGGCTGGCGGGCGGTGGGATCCTAGGATCGTATTCTAAATCTCGTAGCCCAGCTGGTCCGCCAGCGCGCCGAACCGGTCCCGCGCGGCGGCAAGCTGCACATCGGACAGAAGTTCGCGGTAGCTGTCCGTCTTTCCGGTGCGCATGAAGCGGAAGGACGGGTCCTTCGAATGGCTGCGCTCGGCGGCGAAAAATCCGTCCTCGCCCCGTGCGATCTCGTCGGCCTCGAGCTGGCGCATGCGTTCGAAGGACGACGCGGCCACCACGCGGTCGACGTCCCCGTCGCTCATCTCGCGCCGGAAGAAGCCGGCAATGCGCTGCACGGCGGCCGCCGGGTCGGCGGTCATGTCCTCGTACTTCAACGCCAGCAACGGAAACGCGCCGCGCGCCGCCGACCACGCCGCATGGTGGGTGACCCAGGTGCCGTAGCGGCGCTTTTCCCACGCCGGGACGCCACCCAGCGCGAGATAGGCGTCGATGAACCGGCTCCGCTTTTCGCCATCGTCGCGCAGACCGAAATAGTCGACATGCGAGCGCAACACGTCGAGCGGGTGGCGGACCACATGGATCGCCCCCGCCGTCGCCCCGCGCTGGGGCATGTCGTCGGCCAGCGCCCAGTGGGTCTTCAGGAACACCGTGCCGTTGACATGGTAGTGCGCGGTCAGGGACGCGCCGCGGTGGACGTCCGGCACCATCGCCTCGATGTCGGCGGACGTCTCGACGCCGCCGAAGACCATGTTGGCGACCAGGAATCGCACCCAGGTGTTGCCCGACTTGGGATAGGAAGCGATCCAGAGAATGCGCGGTTCGGCCATTTCGATTTTCGCTGCGGGAACGGTATGCTCCCGGTCGCGCCCCGACGTTCAGGGGGCGGAGAGCCCTCTGATTAGCCCAGCCGAGTCATGAACCGCAAGGAACGCCGTAGCAGAGCGAAATCCGGCACCGGTGCCGGTCCGGGCGCCGGCGGGACACTGCCGCCCGCGCAGGCGCAGAAGATGCTGCAGGAAGCCGCCGGCCACCACCAGGCCGGCCGTTCCCGGCAGGCGGGCCCCCTCTACGACCGGGTGCTCGCCGCCTACCCGGACCAGCCAGACGCGCTGCACCTGTCGGGCATCCTGCTGACCCAGGTCGGCCAGGCGGCCGAGGGCGTGAAGCGGCTGCGACGCGCGACCGAAATCGTGCCTGACCGGGCCGAGTTCCATGCCAACCTCGGCCAGGCGCTCGCGGTGTCCGGCCAACCGAAACATGCGATGGACGCCCTGCGCCGGGCGGTCGCGCTCAAGCCGACCCTCCATGATGCCCACAACAACATGGCGACGCTGTTCAAGGAACAGGGCGCCCATGCCGAGGCGGAGGCGGCCTACCGGAAAGCCATCGAGGTCAAGCCGGACTTCGCCGGCGGGTGGAACAACCTCGGCAACCTGCTGGACGATCTCGGACGGACGTCCGAGGCGCGCGACGCGCTCGAGAAGGCGGTCGAGATCGCGCCCGGCTACGCGGGCAGCCACGCCAATCTCGGCGCGCTCCTGCTGCGGCAGGGCGACGACGCGGCCGGCGAGCGCCACCTCCGCCGCGCGCTGGAGCTGTCGCCGGGCCTGCGCCAGGCGCATGAGCATCTCGGCCGCCACTGTCTCGACACGGGCCGGTACGACGAGGCCGTCACGCACTTCCGCGCCGCGCTCGATGGGGGCGGGGACATCGATGTCCGCCTGAACCTGGCGAACGCGCTGCGGCAGACCGGCGCGCTGGAGGAAGCCGAGACACTGGCGCGGAAGGCGGCCGACGACCAGCCGGGGCGCCCCGACGCGCTGCGCGTCCTCGGCGCGGTGTTGCGCGATCGCCGCAAGCTGGCCGACGCGGAGGCGGTGCTGGACCGCGCGCGCGACCTTGTCCCGAACGACCCGGCGACGCTGAACGCACTTGCCGGCGTCCTCGACAGCCAGGGCCGGCTCGGCGAGGCGGCCGCGCTCTACCGCGCGGCACTGGAGCACCGGCCGGACTATCCGAACGCGCTCAACAATCTGGGGGTCTGCCTGCTCAACCAGGGCCGCATCGCCGAGGCGGAGACCGCACTCGAACGCGCGCTGGAACTCGAGCCCGGCAGCGCGCGCGCGGCGTCCAACCTGCTGATGTTGTCGAACTACGGGACGGCCGCGCCCGGGGATATCTTCGCCAGCCACCTCGAACTCGCCGGGATCGGGCGACCTTCCGCGACGGCGGATTTCGCCGGCCGCGACCGCGACCCGGACCGGCAGCTGCGCATCGGGCTCGTCTCCGGCGATTTCCGGCGCCACTCGGTCGCCTTCTTCCTGCCGCCGCTGCTGGCCCATCTCGACCGCGAGGCGGTGCACGTCACCTGCTACGCCAATGTGCGGCGGCCGGACGAGGTCACCGACCACCTGAAGGCGCAGGCCGGCGCGTGGCGCGACATCGTCGGGCTGTCGGACGACGACGCACTGGCGCTCGTCCGCGACGACGCCATCGATATCCTTATGGACCTGTCGGGCCACACCCGCGGCAACCGGCTCGGCCTGTTCGCGAAACGCGCGGCACCGGTCCAGGCGACCTGGCTGGGTTACCCGAACACCACCGGCCTTGACGCGATGGACGTGCGGATCACCGACGAGCTGTCCGACCCGACCGGGTCCGCGGACGCGGTGCACAGCGAGCGCCTCGTCCGCCTGCCGGACGGATTCCTCTGCTACGGTGGACCGGGCGACGCGCCGGATCCCGGACCGCCGCCGGCGGGCACGGACGGCCCCGTCACCTTCGCGTCCTTCAACAACTGGTCGAAGGTCTCCGGCGACACGATCGCGGGCTGGGCCGCGGCGCTCCACGCCGTGCCCGAGTCCCGGATCTATCTGAAGGCGCGCGCGCTGGCCGACGCCGAGACCCGCGAGCGGGCCCTGACGGATTTCGCCGGTCACGGGATCGTCGCGGACCGCATCGAGATCGCGGGCTGGCACGCCGACCCGCGCGACCACCTCGCCGACTACCGGCGCTGCGACATCGCGCTCGACACCTGGCCCTACAACGGCACCACCACCACCTGCGAGGCCTTCTGGATGGGCGTGCCCGTGATCACGCGGGCCGGCGACCGGCATGCGGCGCGTGTGGGCGCGAGCCTGCTCACGGCGGTCGGCCTCGAGGACCTCGTGGCCGGGGACGACGCGGCGTTCGCGCAGATCGCCGCCGGTCTTGCGGCGGACCGGGCCCGGCTCGCGTCGCTGCGCGAGAACCTGCGCGGCACGCTCCAGGCCTCGCCGCTCGGCGACGGCTCCGCCTTCGCGCGCAAGTTCGAGCGGGCGCTGCGCGGGATGTGGACGGGCTGGGTGTCCGGCTAGCGGAGGCCCGCGAAGAATTCCTTCAGGATTTCGGCGCAGGCGGCCTCCTCCATACCGCCGACGACGTCGGGCGCATGGTGGCAGGTCGGCTGCGAGAACACGCGCGCACCGTGCTCGACGCCGCCGCCCTTCGGGTCGTAGGCCCCGAACACCAGCCGCCGGATGCGCGCGAACGCGATCGCCTGGGCGCACATCGCGCAGGGCTCGAGGGTCACGTAGAGGTCGCAACCGCTGAGGCGGGGGGTCTTCAGATCGCGGGCCGCCGCCCGGATCGCGAGGATCTCGGCGTGGGCCGTCGGGTCGCGGTCCTGCTCGACGCGGTTCGACGCCACCGCCAGCACGTGCCCGCTCGACGCATCGACGACCACCGCGCCGACCGGCACCTCGCCATACTCGGCCGCGGTGCGCGCCGCGTCGAGCGCCTGCTGCATGTAGCCCGGTGCGTCCATGCCGGCGACGGTGCCCGCGCGTTCGCGAAATTGCAACGGCGCGCCCTGCCCGCGTAGATTGGCGCCATGAAACGACCTGTCATCGGCATCACGCTGGATTCGGAAGACCCCGGCGGCTACTCGAACCTGCCCTGGTACGCGCTGCGCGAGAATTATGCGGGCGCGGTCACCGCCGCGGGCGGCCTGCCCCTGCCCCTGCCCCACGAGCCGGACCGCGCCGGCGACTATCTCGACCTGGTCGACGGCCTGATCATCACGGGCGGCGCGTTCGACGTGGACCCCGGCCTGTTCGGCGCCAGCGAGCGCCACGAGACGGTGGTCACGAAGGACCGGCGGACAGCCTTCGAGCTCGCCGTCACCCGGGGCGCGATCGAACGCGACATGCCGGTGCTCGGCATCTGCGGCGGCCAGCAGCTCCTGCATGTGGTCCTCGGGGGCGAGCTCATCCAGCACATCCCCGACGAGGTCCCCGGCGCCCTTGCCCACGAGCAGCCGAACCCGCGCGACGAGCCCGGCCATTCGGTCTCGGTGACCCCGGACACGCTGCTCCACCGTATCGTGAAGCGCGACTCGCTCGACGTGAACAGCGCCCACCACCAGGCCGCCAAGGGCGAGCCCGACGGCGTGGTCGTCAACGCCGTCGCCCCGGACGGGGTGATCGAGGGGATCGAGGCGACGAACCGGAGCTTCTGCCTCGGCGTCCAGTGGCACCCGGAGTACGGCGTGTCGGCGGGCGACGCGGATATCTTCCGCGCCTTCATCGCGGCCGCCTGAACCCATGGCTGACAACGCGCCGGAGAAAAGCGGCGAGCGCATCGCGAAGGTGATCGCGCGCGCGGGCGTCGCGTCCCGCCGCGAGGCGGAGCGCTGGATCGAGGCCGGCCGGGTGACCCTCGACGGCAGTCCCGTCGCCTCCCCGGCCCTCAACGTCGCGCCCGACGCCGACATCCGCATCGACGGCAAGCCGCTGCCGGCGCGCGAGCAGACCCGCGTCTGGCGGTACCACAAGCCGCGCGGGCGGCTCACCACCCACGACGATCCGGAAGGGCGCGCGACGATCTTCGCCGACCTCCCGGACGAGCTGCGCCACGCAAAGACCGTCGGGCGGCTCGACATGAACTCCGAAGGACTGTTGCTGCTCACCAACGACGGGGAGCTGGCGCGCACGCTCGAACTGCCCGCGACCGGCTGGCTGCGTCAGTACCGGGTGCGCGTGCACGGCCGGATCGAAACCGACGCGCTCAAGCGCCTGGACGAGGGCGTCAATATCGACGGCACGCGCTTCCGCCCGGCACATGCCGAGCTCGAGCGGCAGACCGGCGCCAACGCATGGCTGCATATCAGCCTGCGCGAGGGCAAGAACCGCGAGGTGCGGCGGCTCATGGAGCATCTCGGCTACACCGTCACCCGGCTGATCCGCACCGCCTACGGCCCGTTCCAGCTCGGCAACCTGCCGCGCGGACAGGTGCGCGAGGTGCCGGCGCGTGTGCTGCGCGACCAGCTGCCCCGCGGCTGATGGCCCAGACGAGGGGACAGGTCCGGATCATCGCCGGCAGGTTCGGCGGCCGGTCCATTCGCGTGCCGCCGGGCCGCGGCATCCGGCCGACCGGTGCGCGCGTGCGCGAGGCGCTGTTCAGCATCCTCGACAGCCGGGATTCCGGTCTCGCCGACGCGCATGTGCTCGACGCCTGTGCGGGATCCGGCGCGCTGGGATTCGAGGCGCTGTCGAGGGGCGCATCGCATGTGACGTTCCTCGACGCCGACCGAAGGGCGGTCGACACGATTGCCCAGACGGCCCGCGATCTCGGCGCCGGGGACCGGGTCACGGCAAGACGCGGCGACGCCACGCGTCCGCCGCGCGCGCCGCAGGGCCCGGTCGACCTGGTCCTTCTCGACCCGCCCTACGACAGCGACATCGCCGACACGGCCCCGAACGCGCTCGCCGCCGCGGGATGGATCGAGGCCAACACGCTGGTTGTCATCGAAACCCGGAAGACCGCACCGGTGGTGCCGGGCACGGGTTTCGTGATCGCCGATCATCGCGAGTACGGCGATACGTCCCTGTTTTTCCTGAAACTTTCGGGCTAGGGCCTACCGCCGCCCGAACAGCCGCTCGATGTCGGCGATCTTCAGCTCGACATAGGTCGGGCGGCCGTGGTTGCACTGGCCGGAGTGGGGCGTGACCTCCATCTCGCGGAGGAGCGCGTTCATCTCCTCGCGGTTCAGCCGCCGGCCCGCCCGCACGCTGCCGTGGCAGGCCATGGTGCTGCAGACGTCGTCGAGCCGCTCTTTCAGCGCGTGCGCACCGCCCAGTTCCACGAGGTCGTCGGCCAGGTCGCGCACCAGCCCGGCGACGTCGGCCTGCCCGAGCAGCGCGGGCACCTCGCGCACGACGACCGCGCCGGTGCCAAACGCCTCGAGCACGAGGCCAAGCTCCGCCAGCTCGTCCGCCCGCGCCGCCAGTGCGGACGCCGCCGCGTCTTCCAGCTCGACCACCTCCGGCAGCAGCAGACCCTGCCGGGCGACGCCGCCGTTCTCCAGCGCGGACTTCATGCGCTCGTAGACCAGCCGCTCATGGGCGGCGTGCTGGTCGACGATGACCAGGCCGTCGCCGGTCTGCGCCACGATGTAGGTCTCGTGCACCTGGGCCTGGGCCGCGCCGAGCGGGTAGGCCTGCGCCGCCTCGTCGGCGGGCAGCGGCGCAACCGGTGCCGCGGCGGTCGAGGGCGCGGCGTCGAGACCGGGCAGGCTCTCGCCCCGGGCTTCGGCATGCGGGGCGTAATAGGCCGCCGCGGCCTCGGCAAGCTGCGTGGGCACCGTGCCGCCCCGGTAACCCGACGGCATCGGCGGCAGGCCGCGGTTGCCGCCGCCCGGCCGGAATGCCCCCAGCGCGGCGTCGGCGACCGACGTCGAGGCCCGGTGCCCGGCCTCGGCGAGCGCGTGGCGCAGGCCGCCGACGATCAGCCCGCGCACCACGCCCGGGTCGCGGAACCGGACCTCGGCCTTCGCGGGGTGCACATTCACGTCGACCAGCTCCGGTGCGATCTCCACGAACAGCGCCACCAGCGGATGCCGCCCGCGCGCGAGGAAATCCTGGTAGGCGCCGCGCACCGCGCCGGTCAGCAGCCGGTCGCGCACCGGCCGGCCGTTGACGAACAGGTACTGGTGCCGCGTGGTGTTGCGGTTGAGCGTCGGCAGTCCCGCATGCCCCGTCAGCCGCACCCCGTCGCGCACGGCGGAGATCGTGAGCGCATTCTCGGCGAACTCCCGTCCCATGACGGCGGCGAGACGTCGCAGCCGGGTCTCGTCGTCGCCCGCCAGCGCGCCCTCGACCTCGCAGGAAAAGCGCGTGCGCTCACCGTCGCCGATGGAAAACGCGATCTCCGGGTGGGCCATGGCGAGGCGCTGGACCGCGTCCACCGCGTGATCCATCTCGGTGCGCTCGGCCTTCAGGAACTTCAGCCGCGCCGGAGTCGCGAAGAACAGGTCACGCACCTCGACGCGCGTCCCGCCGGTCAGGCCTGCGGGCTGCGGCGGCGTCACCTTGCCGCCCTCGACCCGGATCTCCCAGCCGTCCGCGCCGGCCGGCCGCGAGGCAATCGACAGGCGGCTGACGGAGCCGATCGAGGGCAGCGCCTCGCCCCGGAAGCCCAGCGTGCCGATATGGGTCAGGTCGTCGTCCGGCAGCTTCGAGGTCGCGTGCCGCTCGACCGCGAGCGAAAGCTCGTCGGGCGACATCCCGCACCCGTCGTCGGTGACGGCAATGAGCGTGCGGCCGCCGTCACGCAGCACAACATCGATGCGCCTCGCCCCCGCATCCACGGCGTTCTCGACAAGCTCCTTCACCGCCGATGCCGGCCGCTCGATCACCTCGCCCGCCGCGATGCGGTTGACGATCGTCTCGGGCAGGCGGCGGATGGTCATGACGTGGACCCGGTCTTGTTCGTCGCCAGCCGGGCGCGGGCACGCTGCTTGCCGTCCTCGACCGCCGGCTGGTCGAAGGCATCCACGCCGAGCAGGAAGGCTGACATGATCGTCTCGAGCATGAAATGCGCCATCAGCGCACCGACCGCGGCCTCGTCCACGCGCGACACGGCGATGCGCCGGGTCGGCCGGTCATGGGCGACGAGGCTCTCGATCGTCGCCTCCTGTTCCGCGGCCATGAGATCACCCGTGGTCTGGCCGGCGAGGTACTCCGCGCCCGCGACCTGCGCCAGCTGGGGCGACACCCGATCGCCGCGCCCGTCGAGGTCCTGCGTGATCACGGTGAACATCTTGTCGTCCGGGCCGTCGAGGTAGAGCTGCAGCTGGCTGTGCTGGTCCACCGCGCCGAGCGCGTCGATGGGCGTCGTCCCGCGTCCGTTCTTGCCCAGGCTTTCGGCCCAGAGCTGTCGGTACCAGCGTGCGAACGGCGCGAGCGCGTCGGCGTAGGGCATCAGCACGCTGACCCGTGCCCCGCGGCCGCGAAGCAGCTCCATCGAGACGGCGGCGCCGACAACCGCCGGTGCCTCGCGCCCGTCTTCCGAGCCGATGTTCAGTTCGATGGCGTCGACGGCGCCGCTGCGCACCAGCTCGATATCGAGCCCCGCCAGCGCGGCCGGCAGGAGGCCGACAGCCGTCAGCGCCGCATAGCGCCCCCCGATATCGGGGTCGTGGGCAAGCACCGGGACATTCCAGTGCCCGGCCAGCCTGCGCAGCGGGTTCTCGCCTTCCTCCGCGATGGCGACAAGAAAGGATTGCGGATCGTCCGCCGGCCGCGCCGCCAGGATGGCGGGCACCACGGTCATCGCGAGCGACAGCGTCTCGGCCGTCCCGCCGGACTTCGACACGACAACCGCACCGGTGCGCGCGAGATCCACACCGGTCCGGAACCGGGCCAGGGTTTCGGGGTCGGGATTGTCGAGGAAGTGGAGCGCGGGCGCCCGGCGCGCGCTCAGCGCCGTGAGGGCCTCACCCCCGAGGCTCGACCCGCCCACACCGATGACCGCGATCGTGTCGCAATGCTCGCGCAGGCGCGACGCGACGGACTGTATGTCCGCGATATCGTCCTGCGAATAGGCAATATTGAGCGCGGGAAAGTCATCCTCCGACAGCGCCTCGCGCACGATCTTCCAGGGCTCGGACGTGGCGTCGAGCGCCCGGCCCAGCGCGTCGGGCGTGACCCCGCCATCGCCGATGGCGTCAGCGAAACAGCCGCTGATATCCTGCGTGTAGATGTCCGGCATTCTCGAAGCGTATCCACGGAACCGCCCGCGCAGTCTGCGTCGCTCGGCGCCCGCACGGCAACAACGGCTATTGTGGACAACCCCCGCGATTCGCGGAAAACCTAGCCGTCCTCCCCGACGGTGCGGGTGGCCTCGATGTTCTCCGGCTTGCCCACGACGACAACCGTCAGGGCGTCGGGATCGAGGATCCGCTTCGCGACCCGGTTCACGTCGTCCAGCGTCACCTGCTCGATGAGCATGTTGCGCTCGTTCACATACTCGATGCCGAGATCGCGCCGCTGCACCGCGACGAGCATCCCTGCGATCGCCATGCTGCTGTCGAACCGAAGCCCGAAAGACCCGGTGAGGTTGGCCTTGGCCTTGTCGAGCTCCTCCTGGGAGACCCCGAACGCACGCAGGTTCGCCCACTGGTTCCGAACCAGCTCGACCGACACGGACACGGCGGCATTCTCGGTCCCGGCACCGCCCAGCCAAAGCGCGGCGCTGTCCAGCGGCAACAGGTAGCTGTAGACGGAATAGGCCAGCCCGCGCTTCTCGCGCACCTCCTGATACAGCCGCGAGGTGAAACTGCCACCGCCGAGGATGTGGTTCAGGACCAGTGCGGCGTAGTAGTCCGGATCGTCGCGATACAGCCCCTTCTGGCCGAAGATCACGCGTGCCTGCGGAATCTCCTGCTCGACCACGATCACCTCGCCGCCCGCGGCCGGGTCGACCGGCAGAATGGTGAAGGCCTCGGAGCGTTCGGCAAGGCTGCCGAAGGTCGAGTCGAGCAGGGTTCTGAGTTCGTCCGGGGTGATATCACCCACCACGCCGACGATCAGGTCGCTGCGTGAGAGACGGCGGCTCACGAAGGTGCGCAGGTCGTCGACCGACAACGCGGCCACGCTCTCTGCCGTGCCCTCAACGGGCCGGGCATAGGGATGCCCGGGGAAGACGGCATTCCAGAAGGTGCGCTGCGCGATCCGGTTCGGATCGTTGGCGCGCGCGGCGATACC
>JAEPNS010000021.1:14737-18729 GCA_017643325.1 Alphaproteobacteria bacterium
CACGGTTGCGCGACAGCGTCTTCAGGCTGCCGCCGAAATTGTCGCGCGACGCGGTAAAGGACAGGCTGATCGACTGGTCGGCAAGCCGGGCCTGGAAGGCCTGCGAATCCAGTTCGCCCGCGCCCTCGTCCAGCAGGCCGGACACCATATTGGCGAGCCCCTCGCGCCCCAGCGGATCGGTCGCCGCCCCGCCCGGGAACAGGAACCGCACGGAAATGATCGGCAGGCTGTGATCCTCGACGAGCCAGGCCTCGATACCGCCGTCGCTGATCACGCGCTCGATCTCGATCGCCTTCGCCGGCATCGGGGCCAGCAACAGGGCGCCAGCCAGGACAGGCGCCGTCAGGCGCTCCAGCAACCGGATGCTCATGTGCGGTTTTCTCCTTCCGCCGGCAGCAGGACGCCGGTGGTCGAGCGGCGCGTGTCGAGGACCGCGCGCGCCGCCGCATTGACCTGCTCGGCCGTGACCGCGCGGATCCGGTCCGGCCAGGCCTCGACATCCTCGACCGTCTCGCCGCTCGCAAGCGCGGCACCGAACACGCGCGCGGGTCCCCCGACGCTGTCGCGCGCGAAGACCGCGCTGTCGATCAGCCGCAGCTTCGCGCGTTCGACCTCGTCCTCGGTCACGCCGTCCTTCAGGAGTGCCTCGATTTTCTCCTCGAGCGCGGTCTCGATCTCGTCGAGGGCGATACCCGGGCGCGGCGTGAACCAGAAGCCGAACGTCGTCTGGTCGAGCGAACCCGGCGAATACCAGGCCCCGGCCGATGCCGCGAGCGATCGGTCCACGACCAGACCCTTGTAGATGCGCGCCGTGGTGCCGCCGCCGAGCACCTCGGACAGCACCTCGAGCGCATAGGCATGCTCGTTGTCTCCGGCGGTGTAGCTCGGCGCCAGGTAGCGGCGCGACCAGGAGGGCTGCTCGACGCGCGGGTCGCGCATGACGACCTCGCGCGGGGCGCGCTGCGGCGGCTCGGACGGGCGCACACGCGGCGGGAGCGCGCGCGCCTCGATCGGGCCGTAATGCTTCTCGGCCAGCCGCAGGACCTCTTCAGGCTCCACGTCGCCCGAGACGACCAGGATCGCGTTGTTGGGCGCGTACCAGGTCCGGTAGAACGCCTCGAGGTCGGCGCGGGTGATGGCCTCGATTTCATGGGCCCACCCGATCACGGGCAGCCCGTAGGGATGGTTGAGATAGGTGGCCGCCGAGACCTGCTCGGACAGCAGGCCGCGCGGGTTGTTGTCGGTGCGCGAGAGGCGCTCTTCCAGGATGACCTTGCGCTCCGGCTCGATGATCTCGTCGGTCAGCGTGAGGCTCGTCATCCGGTCGGCCTCCAGTTCCATCATGGTCTCGAGATGCTGCGGCGCGATCGTCTGGAAATATGCGGTGTAGTCCTGCGAGGTAAACGCGTTCTCGCGCCCGCCCAGGCTTGCGATGATGTTGGAAAACTCGCCCGGTGCGCGCGTTTCGGTCCCCTTGAACATGAGATGCTCGAGATAGTGCGCGATCCCCGACTTGCCGGCCGGCTCGTCCGCGGCGCCGGCCCGGTACCAGACCATGTGGGTGACGACCGGGGCGCGGTGATTCTCGATCACGACGACCTGCAGGCCGTTGTCGAGTTCGTAGGTCGTGGGGTTGAAGACCTGCGCCGCCGCCGATACCGCCAGCAGCGGCAGCGCCAGCATCGCCAGCAGGGCGCTGCGGAACGGGTTCGCGGGGAGAATGTTCGACGTCATCAAACCGCCTCTTGTCTTGCGTGGCGTCTATACCGGCAAATATGGCGTGCGATCACGCCGCCGCAATGACGGTGCGCACAGTTGCGCTCACTTTCACGCGATATAGGGCAATTTTCGGGCGAAGGCCCGCTCAGAATATACGGAACAGGCTGTTGTTGGTCCGCTCGATGGTCGGCGTCGCGCCGTCCGCAGGCGAATCGCCGAGCGCCTGTGCCTCGCGCAGGCGCCGGGCCTCGGCCGGCGCATCCACGACCTCGCCCTGCTCGTCCTGCCTGAGTCCGAGGAGCTTGCGGACGAAATTCTGGTTTTCGTCGGCGATCTGGCGGGTTTCCCGGTCGACCTGTGTGCGGATCAGCGGATCCGTTTCGAGCGCACCCGCACGCGACAGGAAGGCGGACTCGCCCGGCGTGGTGCGGTTGACCTGGGTCTGCGGCGCCGCCTGCACGGCCGGGCCGCCGAACCGCAGACGCCCGCCTTCGGCCGGGGCCGTCTCTCCGGCCGGGACCGCCTCTCCATCCCGGCGGAACACCGCCTGCCGGGCCTGTTCGCGCGTCGAAAGGGTCGTGAGGTCCTCCGCCCCGGGGCGTGGGGGCCGAAGGTTGAAATTGGGCGGCTGCGAGAGCGGTGCGCGGGGCACGACGGCAAACTCGTCGGGTGGCGTGCGCTCGATACCCAGGGCGCGCTTGGTCGAGTCGCCGCAGGCAGCGAGCGTCAGCGCCGCGACAGCGAGAAGCACGAGGGTTGTCCGGGGGGACCGGACCGGAGCGACATCCGGACTCTTGATCGACCGATTGCTCATGACATTTCCAATATAGCGCGCCCGCGACGGGATTCGAGGCTATTTTCGCGCCCCCGGCGCACCGAACAGCCCGTCATACAACAGAAGCGCCGTCCCGACGACGATGGTCGTGTCCGCCAGGTTGAAGGCCGGCCAGTGGAATCCGAAGCCGTGGATATCGATGAAGTCGATGACCGCGCCGTAGATCACCCGGTCGATGACGTTGCTCAGCGCCCCGCCGATGACCAGCGCCAGGGCGAACGCGACGATGCCGCCGCCGGCGCGCACCAGCCACACGACCAGCACGGCCACGATCACGAGCGCGACCACGACCAGCACCCATCGCGACGTGCTGGAATCCCCGAGCAGCCCGAAACTCACCCCGGTGTTCCAGACCGGAACCAGGTTGAAGAAACCGGTCACCTCGATGATCCGCGGGGGAAAGAACACCAGCGACAGCATGACCTGCTTCAGGATCTGATCGGCAACGATCAGGACGATCACGAAGACGAGTGCCCAGCGCGGCATCCGGCGCCTTACTCGGCCGCCCGGGGGTGCCGGTCGACGGCTGCGTCGCAGCGCGCGCAGACATCCGGATGCTCGTGCGTCCCGACGTCCGGCAGGACCTGCCAGCAGCGCGCGCACTTCTCACCCTCGGCAAGAGCCGGCACCACGCCGATGCCGTCAACGTCCGGCAGCGTGAAGGCCCCCTCGGGCGCGTCGCCCACCACGAGCCTCGCATCCGACGTGATGGCGATCTCGGCAAGGTCGAGACCTTCCATGATCGACACGGTATCCGCATCGGCATAGACCGTCGGTGCGGCCTGCAGGCTTGAGCCGATGCGCTTTTCGGCGCGCTCGATCTCCAGCGCGCCGGTAACGACCCGCCGCACGCGGCGCACCGTTTCCCACTTCTTTGCCAGCGCATCGTCGCGCCAGTCGTCCGGTGCCTCCGGATAGGTGCGCAGGTGAACGCTGTCTGCGTCGCCGTCACCCGCCCGGGCCAGCCACGCTTCCTCCGCCGTGAAGCACAGGATCGGGGCCAGCCAGGCCGTCAGGTGCGAGAACAGTGTATCCAGCACGGTGCGCGCGGCGCGGCGGCGCGCGCTGTCCGGCCCGTCGCAGTAGAGCGCGTCCTTGCGGATGTCGAAATAGAACGCCGACAGCTCGACCGCGCAGAAATTGTGCAGCGCGGTCCACTGGGCGTGGAAGTTGAAGTCGTCGGTGGTCTGGCGGACCAGCCGGTCCATCTCCCAGATCCGGTGCAGGACCCAGCGTTCCAGCTCGGGCATGTCGGCCGCCCCGACACGTTCGCTCTCGTCGAAGCCGTCGAGATTGCCGAGCAGGTAGCGCAGCGTGTTGCGGATGCGCCGGTAGAGATCGGCCTGGTGTTTCAGGATTTCCGGGCCGAGCCGCAGATCCTCGGAATAGTCCGACCCCACGACCCAGATGCGCAGGATGTCCGCGCCGTACTGCTCGA
>JAEPNS010000220.1:0-3338 GCA_017643325.1 Alphaproteobacteria bacterium
TCCGCGTTCTCGCTCGATGCTCTGCGGCGCGAACTTCGGGATATCGCGACATACGGCTACGCGACCGAACGGGGGGACATGCGCGCGGACCTGGAGGCCGTCGCGGTGACGGTCACGAGCAAGCTGGACCGGCCGATCCAGGCGATCGCAACCGTGGGTGCGCTGCCTGACGAGGACAGCCCGGCGTTCGCCGCCCGCGTCGCCCGCATGCGGCGCGCCATCGACGAGTTCTACGAATATCGCGTGACGGGTGAGGGGGCGGCCGCCTAGTCGGTCGGGACCGGCCCCTTGAGCTCGACCGTGTTTCCCTCGGGATCGAGGCAGTAGATGCTCGGGCCCGTGCCCTCCGCGCCGTAGCGCGGCCCGGCCTCGGTGATCTCGACCCCGTGGGCGTCGAGATGGGCGCGCAGGGCCGCCTCGTCGAACGGCTCGATGCGGATCGCGAAGTGATCCATGTTCAGGCCCTCCTCGCCAGGCGCCGCACCGCCCTTGCGGCCGAGCTTGCCGTCGACGGTCACGAGGTCGACCAGGTGCGCGCCGACGCGGATCTGCAGCAGGTCGAATTCCTTGTTGTGCCGGTCGACCGTGCCGCCGATCACGTCGCAGTAGAAGCGCTCCATGGCGTCGAGGTCGACGCAGCGGATCACGACATGGTCGAGCCCGATCATCTCGAAGGGCGGGGTGCTGGTCATGGGTCTGTCCTCCGTCCCCGCAAGCGTAGCACGATCGCCGGCCCGCCATGCCGCTCGCTGGCGGGCAGTTCGGTGTGCAGCACCTCGAGATGCTCGATGTCGAGCAGGCCGGCGAAATCCTCGTGCATCCGCTCTTCGGTGAACATCATCTCCTTGACCGGCGGGCCGCCCTTGCCGGTGCCGAGATGGTCCGGCGCGAAGCCCTCGAGCAGCAGCAGGCCGCCGGGTTTCAGCGCCCGGGCGAGGGCACGGTGCACGCCGGTCCTGTCGTCCGCGTTGACGTGGAGGAAGGCGAGCACGACCACGTCGTAGCCAGCCTCGGGTGCATCCCATTCGCGCAAATCCGCGGTAATCGCGTCGATCGTCACGCTGCTGGCCGCCGCAAGCTTGCGCGCCTTGTCGACCCCGACCGGCGAGGCGTCGACAGTGGTGACGTCCAGTCCGCGCGCGGCGAGCCAGACCCCGTTGCGGCCCTCGCCGTCACCGGGCACAAGCGCGCGCAGGCCGGGCGTCAGCAGGTCCGCGTTCGCGGCCATCCACTGGTTGGGCTCCTGGCCGAAGATGTAGTCCGTGTCGGCGTAGCGTTCGTCCCAGAACGTCCCGGGGTCGGTGGCCGGTTTGCTGTTCATCGCCTACTCCGCCGCCAACGGGGTGTCGCTGAACCACACCGCGATGTCGGACAGCGCGCGTTCGGCCGTCAGCCGGCGCCGGGCAATCTTTCGTTCCTTGCGCTTGATGTCGGCCATCGCGCCGTCGTCCAGCGGCGGGAACAGGCCGAAGTTGACGTTCATGGGCTGGAAGGTCTCGTCGTCCGCGCCGCCAGTGACATGTTCGAGCAGCGCGCCGTGCGCGGTCGTGGCCGGCGGCGTCTCGACCGGGTCGCCGAGGCGCTCCGCGGCGGCAAAACGCCCGGCAAGAAGGCCCATGGCTGCACTCTCGACATAGCCCTCCACGCCCGTGACCTGCCCGGCGAAGCGCAGGCGCGGCATCGCCTTCAGCCGCAGCGATCCGTCGAGCAGGCGCGGCGAGTTCATGAAGGTGTTGCGGTGGATACCGCCGAGCCGTGCGAACTCCGCGTTCTCCAGCCCCGGGATCATCCGGAAGACCTCCTGCTGGGCGCCGTAGCGCAGCTTTGTCTGGAAGCCGACCATGTTGAACAGGGTCCCGAGCGCGTTGTCCTGGCGCAGCTGGACCACGGCGTGGGGCCGGGACCCGTCATGGGCATTGGTCAGGCCGACCGGCTTCATCGGGCCGAAGCGCAACGTCTCGCGGCCGCGGGATGCCATGACCTCGATGGGCAGGCAGCCCTCGAAATAGGGCGTGTCCTTTTCCCATTCGTGGAAATCGACCGTATTCCCGTCGAGGAGCGCGTCGATGAAGGCCTCGAACTGTGCTTCGTCGAGCGGGCAGTTGATGTAGTCCTTGCCAGTGCCGCCCGGTCCGGGCTTGTCGTAGCGCGACTGGAACCAGGCCTTGTCCATGTCGATCGAGTCGGCATGGACGATGGGTGCGATCGCGTCGAAGAAGGCGAGGTTTTCCTCGCCGGTGAGTTCGATGATCGCCTGCGACAGCGCCGGCGAGGTGAGGGGGCCCGTCGCGACGATCACGTTGTCCCAGTCGCCCGGCGGCAGGCCCGGCACCTCGGCGCGGACGATACTCACCAGCGGATGGGATTCGAGCGTGCGGGTCACCTGGTCGGCGAAGCCCTCCCGGTCCACCGCGAGCGCGCCGCCGGCGGGCACCTTGTGCGCGTCCGCGGCGGCCATCACCAGCGAGCCGAGAATGCGCATCTCAGCATGCAGGACGCCGACCGCATTGTTCGTGGCGTCGTCGGAGCGGAAGGAATTCGAGCAGACCAGCTCGGCAAGCCTGTCGCCCTGGTGCGCATCGGTTGCACGTTCCGGCCGCATCTCGTGCAGCTCCACCGGCACGCCCGCGCGCGCGAGTTGCCAGGCTGCCTCGCTGCCCGCAAGGCCGCCGCCGATCACGTGGACGGGCCTGAGTTCGCTCATGGGGAGGAGATAGCGAGGGGGGCCGTGGAAGGCAATCGCCGCAAGACGTGATTTGACGCGCCGCGCGCGTCGGAGTCAGGGTTTGCGGGACGCCACGACCGGGGGAGGCCGATCCATGCGCAACTTCACCCTGACTGTTTCCGTCGCCGTCCCGGTATTCGCTTTTGCGTCGGCTGCGAGCGCGGACCCGCAGATGCTGGGGGTCGTGACCACCGCGTCGGCCGTGCCGCTCCACTGTTCCGGCGCCATCTGCGCGGCGGAGCTCACATCGATCTGCCTGCACGAGCAGCGCCCGACCCCGACCACCGGCTATCCCTACACGGCGCACAACCCTGACGCGTTTCGCCTGACAGGCCTGCGTGGCGACGGCACCCGGGTCGCACTCGATGCCGGAACCGGGCTGCGTTTCGCAGCCGCGCGTGGCTTCACCACGGTAAAGGTCAGCATTCCGCAGGAGGTCCTGCGCGCCGCGGGCCTCGTCTCGGTGGCGGTGCAGGTGGACCGCCCGCTCACGCTCGTCCCTGACGGCAGGGGGCCGAGCCAGGCCGACCCGCTCAGCGCCGCCGATATCGCGCTCGGGGCGGGGCCGCTGCGCGCGACCGCCGCGGCCATCGTCGACGGCGATGCCGACACG
>JAEPNS010000220.1:3348-6089 GCA_017643325.1 Alphaproteobacteria bacterium
GCCAGGCGCTCGCCCGGATGATCGACATCCTGCCGCGCCACGGGAAGGCTTCTGCGGAAACACGGACGTCGGCATGGCGCGAAGCCGTCGCGCCGGACGCGGCGAGGTTGTCGCGCACCGGCACGCACCGCGCCCGCACGGCCTACAACCGCTGCTACCGCCAGACCCGGATCGGCGACAAGACCCTGCGCGGCTGCCTCGCCGAGGCGCACGACGATTTCGTCCGCGAGCTCAACACGAAATACTGGGACGCGGTGAAGGCGGGGAGCTGAGCGTGGAAGCATGCTTCGAGACGCGCGTGTGCGACGCGCTCCTCAGCATGAGGTTCCGGTTCCATAAACCTCACCCTGAGGAGCGTGCGGAGCACGCGTCACGAAGGGTGCTTGGAGCACCTCGTTACATCGTCGCACTGTCGCGCCGCGCGCGCCTCCGCTAGGCTCGCACCATGAAATTCGGATTGTTCATGCTGCCCTGCTTCCGCGAGGGCGTCTCGCCGTCGCTGGCGGACTTCTATGACGAAATGTCGGAACTCGTGGTCAAGGCCGACCGCTCCGGCTGGGACCGGGTGTGGATCTCCGAGCATCATTTTCACTACTACGGCGGCGCGACACCGAACCCGGCGGTGCAGCTCTCGGCCTGGGCGCGAGAGACGCGCCACATCCGGCTTGGCCCCGCGATCTCGCTGATGCCGCTGCGCAACCCGCTGCACGTGGCGGAGGACTACGCCGTCGTCGACCAGCTGTCGGGCGGGCGGCTCGACTTCGGGATCGGGCGCGGTTACCTCCCGCACGAGTTCGAGGGACACAACCTCGACCCGGACGCGGTCAGCGCCATGCGAGAGGAGGGGTTCGAGGTCATCCGCCGCGCATGGGCGGGCGAGACCTTCGAGCATGCCGGCAGCCATTACAGCTTCCCGAGGCTGAAGCTGCACCCGCTGCCCATGCAGGACCCGGTGCCGATCTGGGTCGCCGCCTCGCGGACCCGCGACAGCTTCGAGTGGGCGGGCCGCGAGGGCCACAACATCATGCTCAACCAGTACCCGGTCTCGCCGGACGAATCCCGCGAGCGGTTCGGCTGGTACCTCGATGCTTGGGAGGCGGCGGGGCATCCGAAGGGGGCCCACCAGGCCATGATGTCGGTCTTCCTGCACATCGCCGACAGTGAGGAACAGGCCGTCGACGAGGCCAAGCGCGCCGTGCAGGAGCACGCCAACCTGTTCCGGCTGCTGTTCGCGGGCGACCAGTGGAACGAGGATTATGCGGGCGACGAGAGCGTGTTCGACTTCCTCGCGCCCGACGGGGACATCGCGCGGATGTTCCGCGAGCGCACCTGCATCGGCACGCCCGAGCAGGTGATCGAGCGGATCGCGCGCTACCGCGACTGGGGCTTCACCGAAATGAGCTTCATCGTGCGTACCGGCGAATTGAGCCAGGAGATGGCCCTGCGCACCATGGATCGCTTCAACGCCGAAGTGCTGCCGGCGTTCCGCGAGAAGGCGGCCGCGGAGTAGGGCCGCCGGGTCACGACCGGTGCCCCGTCAGAATGACCCGGTCTCGGCGTCAGCCGTCATCTTCTGTGTGCGGCTTCGAATACGCCCTGAGGGCAGCAGGTTTTCCATCAAACAGGTTAACGGTTCGGATCGGTCTCGAAGGATCGATGCGCGCGGCTGCCGCGACGGCGCGCTTGTCAGCCTCGTCGGTTCGATAGGATTTGGTCGTTTTTTCCGTCGTGATGTAGGAGCGGCTACGCATGGTGACCGTTCCGACAAACGTGCCGATGTAGACGGCTTCTCCTGCATTCACCTGAAACGAGGGGGTCGCGTTCGTGACCGTATAGTTCGGGTCCTCAAACGAGTCGGGCGCGGGGACCAGCAGCGTCGTATCGTAAAGCCGATCGAAACCGACAAGGACGAACCTTGCCTGTTCGCGGACGGCAATCAGGGAATAGGTTCCCGGGTCAACGATCTTTGCCTCCCAGAAGTAACGGCGGTCGTCGTCGCGCCATAACCGTGAATGGTTGATCGTATAGGGGACGTTGCGGATGCGGTCGCCATCCGCATCGACAAGCCTGTCACCTGGTCCGATGGGGCTGATGATGGGCCACATCTGGTACCGGTCGCTCGACGGAATTCCGAACCCGATGCTCTCGTCGGCCTCTTTTTCACGGTATTCCGGCACCACCTCGACGGCCCAAAAAATGACGGCCTGCTCGCCTTCTGCGAGCTGCTGCTCGAAATTCGTGGCCGCACAGCCGGCGGCGATCAGGAGGGTGAGTGCAAAAAAGCCGTTCTTGAGAACTCGAGACATGGCGACCTGTGGCGTGTTGTGGGAGTTCAGGGATCAGTACCCGCATTCATTGCTAAACTACGCAATGAGGTCCGCATAGGGCCCCTGGTCAGACCCCGTCGACAATCAGGAAGTTGTCGTCGGCCGCGGCCAGCCGCAACGGCAGGATTTCCTGGTATTCCGGCGAGTTGTACCAGGTCTGGGCGGCCTCGACGTTGGCGAACTCCAACACGATCATTCGCGACGGTGTCCAGTCGCCTTCCTTGACCTCGGCGGGCGGGCCCGCGACGAGGACCTTGCCGCCGTATTTCTTCAGGGTTTCGCCCACCTTTGCGCCGTAGGCTTTCATGCCTTCGGGGTCGTGGACTTTCGAATCTGCGATGACGTAGGCGGCCATGATGTCCTCCGGGTTGTTATTCGCGCGAAGGATATCGGCGCGGGCGGGGCGCGCCAATC
>JAEPNS010000221.1 GCA_017643325.1 Alphaproteobacteria bacterium
ACCCCTCGACGAGGACGATGTCCACGGGGCTCATCTTGGCGAGCAGGGCGTCGAGGTCCGGCTCGGGTTCGTCGCGCAGTTCGTGCATCAGTGCCCAGCGTCGTTCCGATCCGACCATGACCTCGGTGGCGCCCGCCGCCCGGTGTTCCCAGGAATCCTTGCCCGGCGTGTCGACGTCGAACCGGTGGTGCGCGTGCTTCACGGTCGACACCCGGAGGCCCCGGCCGGTGAGTTCCCGGACCAGTGCGACCAGAAGCGTTGTCTTGCCGCTGTTGTGCCAGCCGACGATCCCGACGGCCTTCATCGGGATGACTCCGCCGGTGCGCGCAGGTTCCGGGTCGCGGTCATGGCGTAGTCGAACCCCGTGACCAGGGTCATGACCGTGGCGAGCCACCAGAGCGACGTGGTGGCCAGCGCCTGCCAGGCGATCCCGACAGGCGGGAGCAGGAACAGGGCCAGTGCGACGAACTGCACGGTGGTTTTCCACTTTGCCAGCCGTGTCACGGGAAGCGGGATGTCGCGGATCGCGAGGAACTCCCGGAGCCCGGAGACGAGGAACTCCCGGCACAGGATCAGGATCGCGGCGGCGATATCCCAGCGGGCCATGTCGCCGGTTCCGACGAGCGCCACGATCAGCGCAACCACCAGGATTTTGTCGGCGATCGGGTCGATCAGAGCACCGAGAGTGCTTTGCTGGTGAAGTTTCCGCGCCAGGTAGCCGTCGAAAAAGTCCGTAACTGCGATCAGCACATACAGCCCGAGCGCCCACCAGCGCCCCGTGTCCCCATCCGCGTAAAGCAGGAGAACCAGCACGGGGATCAGCGCAATCCGCGCGAACGTCAGGATGTTCGGGATCGTCACGTCAGCCCGCCGTGTGAAAGAAATCGTAGATACGACGTGCCACGGTATTGCTGATGCCGTCCACCTTTTCGAGGTCCTGGAGGCCGGCCTGCGAGACGGCGCGGGCCGACCCGAAGTGATTCAGCAACGCGCGCTTGCGCCCGGCACCGATCCCGGGGATCTCGTCGAGCGGGTTCTTCGTGATCGCGCGGGAGCGCTTGGCGCGGTGGCCGCCGATGACGAAGCGGTGCGATTCGTCGCGCAGCCGCTGCAGGTAGTAGAGCACCGGGTCGCGCGGCGGGAGCTGAAAGCCTTCGGGATCGCCGTCGGCCACGAAGAACCGTTCGCGCCCGGCGTCGCGGTCGGGCCCCTTCGCGATCGCGACCACGGGGATGTCGTCGATACCGAGCTCGCCCAGCGCGGCCGTGGCAGAGGCAAGCTGTCCCTTGCCGCCGTCGATGAGCAGCAGGTCCGGCCACTGGCCCTCGGTCCGCTCCGGGTCCTCCTTGAGGGCGCGCGAGAATCGGCGGGTCAGCATCTCGCCCATCATCGCGTAGTCGTCGCCGGGGCTGTAGCCGTCGGTTTCGTCGGTGGCCGCGCCGCGCATGTTGAAGCGCCGGTAGGCCGGTTTCACGAATCCGTCCGGGCCCGCCACGATCATCGCGCCGGTCGCATGGGCGCCGCGCACATGGGAGTTGTCGTAGACCTCGATGCGCGCGGGCGGGCCGTCCAGCCCGAACAGTTCGCCCACCCGTGACAGGAGATCGCGCGTCGTCGCTGTTTCGGCGAGTCGCCGCTGCAGCGCGTCGCGGGCATTCGTGCGGGCGTGGTTGACCAGCTTGCGTTTCGCGCCGCGCTGCGGGACCGACAGGTTGACCTTCCGTTCCGTGCGGACGCCCAGGGCTTCTGCGATGAGCTCCTGTTCGGGGACATCGTGGCTGAGCAGGATCACGGGCGGGGCCGGCTTGTTCTCGTAGAACTGCCCGAGGAAGGCGGCGAGAACCTCCTCGATCTCCTCGCTCTTGTCGTGACGCGGGAAATACGCCCGGTTGCCGTAGTTCCGGCCGGACCGGAAGAAAAACACCTGGATGCAGATGCGCCCGCCGTCCTCCTCGGCGGCAACGATGTCGGCGTCGTCCAGGTCGAGATTCTCGATGTTGATGTCCTGGTGGGACTGGATCTGGGTCATCGCCCGGATGCGGTCGCGATATCGGGCCGCCGCCTCGAACTCCATCCCGTCGGACGCGCGCTGCATGGCGCCCGCGAGCTCGTCCTGCACCTCGCGCGAGCGGCCCGACAGGAAGTTGCGGGCCTGGCCCACCAGCGTGTCGTAGTCCGCCTCCGAGACATAGCCCACGCAGGGCGCAGCGCAGCGCTTCAGCTGGTATTTGAGGCAGGGGCGGGACCGGCCGGAAAAGACCGCGTCGGAGCAGCTCCGCAGGAGGAATGCGCGCTCGAGGGCGTTGAGGGTCCGGTTGACCGCGCCGGCGGATGCAAACGGGCCGAAATACTCCCCCGGAAGCGTGCGTGCGCCGCGGTACTTCACGACGCCGGGCCAGTCGGCCGGGTCGGGTCCCGAACGGCTCTGGCGCCGCGACTTCAGTTCCTCGCGCGCACGTTTCGCGTCCGGATCGGCGCCGGTTTTGCGGGTCTGGTTGTCGAGATGCCGCGTGAGCAGGATGTAGGGGAAGCTCTTGTCGTCGCGCAGCAGCACGTTGTAGCGCGGCGCCAGCCGCTTGATCAGGTTCGATTCGAGCAGCAGCGCCTCGGCCTCGGTATGGGTCGTGACGATTTCGAGTTCGACGGTTTCCGCGACCATCCGCTGAAGGCGGTACGGCAGACGATTGAGCTGCGTGTAGTTCGTGACCCGGCGCTTGAGATTGCGCGCCTTGCCGACGTACAGCGCGTCGCCCGATGCATTCAGCATGCGGTAGACGCCCGGACCCTCCGGCAGGGTCGCAAGACGTTCGCGGATCAAGGCGACACCGCCCGTATCGGGTGGTGCGATGTCCACGTTTTCCGGTGCCTGGTCTGCGGCCGTGTCGGTCATCTGCGTTGCGGTCGTCCGATGCTTGGGCCCGTGGTTCTTGATACCTGCCGACCCGGCAGGATCACAAGGTCCGTCACCGAGTTCGCTTATCCCCGATTCCTGTGGAAAAGTCTGTGCATCGCTCGCGCCCGCATTGCGGCGCAGCACGGAAAACATTGAGACTTCTGCGGGCTGCCTAACATTTGTGCAGTGCGTTAGTGCGCTGTTTTTACAGTGAAAAAGCGTGATTAGAGGACTGTCCCCTGATACCCGTCATCGAATAAATATGATGTCAGAACAATGACTTGGGGGTCCGGCTGCTGTGCACAATCCTCAGAGGACGTAGGCGCGGAGGTTCTCCGACTGGAGCGCGAGAAAGCCCGCGTACATCAACAGCAGCAGCGCGCCCTCGCGCCGCGACAGCCGGCCTCCGGTGAGCATCATCGGCAATAACAGGAGCGTGACGCCGAGCAACAGCCAGATGTCGAACGCGAGCAGCGATGAGGGCACGTCCAGCGGCGTGACGAGCGCGACAACCCCGGTGATGCCGAGAAGGTTGAAGATGTTGCTGCCCAGCACATTGCCCAGGGCCACGTCGCTGTGGCCGCGCATGCTGGCGACGACCACGATGGCGAGTTCGGGAAGGCTCGTGCCGATCGCGACGAGGGTCAGGCCGATGACGGTTTTCGACACACCGAGCGATTCCGCGACGGCCACGCCGCCGTCGACCAGCAGCTTGGCGCCGAGAACCGTTCCGATCAGCCCGCCGAGCAGGAAGGCCGTGGCGACCCAGCCGCGTTCCGGGACGCCGCTGACGTCCTCGACCTCGCGCGCGTGCAGGCTGTCTTCCTCCGACGTGCGCTCGGCGCGATAGGTCCAGCCGAGATAGAGCAGGAGCGCCGAGAGCAGGACAAGGCCGTGCCAGAGCTCGATCACGCCCGTCATCGCGAAGGCTACGAACAGCGCCGTCGCCACGAGCACCATCGATCCGTCGCGCGCGATCACGTTCGGCGCGCAGGCCACCGGCTGCATCAGCGCCGCCACCCCGAGGATCAGGAGCATGTTCGCCAGGTTGCTGCCGATCACGTTGCCGAGGGCGAGGTCGGGCGCGCCCTCGAGCGTGGCGGTCAGGGTCGTGACCAGCTCGGGCGCGGATGTCCCGATCGCCACGACGGTCAGGCCAATCACCAGCGGGGACATGCCGATCCGGCGCGCAACGCCGACGGCGCCGCGCACCATGAAATCCGCCGAGAACAACAGAAGGGCGAGCCCGATGGCCGCCATGAGGAAACCGGTGTAACTGATCTGGTCCTCCCGGGATCTTCGCCCCGTTTGCGCCGCGCGCCCCACGGCATCTGACTCTTCGTCGTAAATCGCGACCGCGCGGCGCTTTTTCAAGGGAAAAGTCCGAAAACGCGGCTGGTTCCGACGCTTGGCCCAACGGTCCCGATGGCGATAAGTTCCACAGCCGCGACGCACGGGAAGGGGTGTCCATGGAACCGCAGTTGCAGATGCTGAACAGCATGATCGACACGGCGTCGGATTTCGCGATCGCCTACGGCATGCAGATCATCGGCGCGCTGGTCATCCTGCTGATCGGCCTCAAGTTCTCCGGCTTCGTGGGCCGGCGCGTGGTGGCCCTGTGCGAGCGCAAGAATATCGACGTCACGCTGTCGCGCTTCGCCGGAAACGTGACCAGGATCGTGCTCGTGGCGATCGTCGTCATCATCACCCTCAGCAATTTCGGGATCGACATCGCACCCCTGGTCGCGCTCGGCGGTGCCGCGGCCTTCGGCATCTCCTTCGCGGTTCAGGGCCCGCTCGCGAACTACGGCGCGGGCCTCGTGATCATCCTGACCCGGCCGTTCACCGTCGGCGACACGGTGCTGGTCCAGGACGTGACCGGGATCGTCGACGAGGTGACCCTGGCGCACACGATCCTGATCGGCGAGGACAAGGAGCGCATCACCATCCCCAACCGCAAGATCGTCGGCGAGATCCTGGTCAATTCCGACGCGCACCGGATCGTCGAATCGCAGATCGTGATCGCCGCCGACAGCGACCCCGAGGTGGCGATTGCCGCGATCCGGGAGGCGCTGGACGGCTTTGACGGCCTGTCGAGCGGAGAGGATGCGCCGCAGGTCGGCATCCACGACTTCAGCTTCGGCGGGATTATCCTCGGCCTGCGCTACTGGGCGCCGAGCTCGCGCTATTACCGGACGCGCTACGAGGTCAACCGGGCCGCCCACACGGCGCTGAAGGACGCGGGCATCGCGCTGCTCAGCGCGGGCGGAACGACGATCCTCGCCACCCCCTCATCCTCATGACAAGGGTATCGGCATGACGCGTTCTGGACGATCGACGGGGCCGCGCGTGGCGCGCCCGGTGGTGATGGCGACCTTCGGGGCGGGCTGTTTCTGGCATCCGCAACAGGTGTACGACCAGGTCGAGGGTGTCACCGCGACCTGGGTCGGCTTCACCGGCGGCACCAAGAAGAACCCGACCTACGAGGAGGTGTGTCACACCGACACCGGGCATGCCGAGGTCGTCCACATGGAGTACGACCCGCGCCGGGTGAGCTACGAGCAGCTGCTCGACATCTTCTGGCAGATACACGACCCCACCCAGCTGAACCGGCAGGGTCCCGACATCGGCACCCAGTACCGCTCGGCGATCTTCGCGCATGACGACGCGCAGATGGCCATCGCGCAGGCCGCGAAGGCGCGGCTGGAGGCCTCGGGCAAGTACGACCAGCCGGTCGTCACGACGATCGAGCGGGCGGGAACGTTCTGGGAGGCCGAGGACTACCACCAGAAGTATCACGAGCGGCTCAAGATCCGCAGCTGGATCTCCGACCTGTTCGGCCGGAAATAGGTGCGCCATGGCTGCGGACGAAAACCGGGCGCTGGTGGAAACCTTCTTCAACGTCATGTGGAACACCTGGGACGACGCGACGATGCGCGAAATCCTGTCCCCGGACGTCGATTTCCGCGGCTCCATCGGCCTGCACGTCACCGGCCATGACGGGTTCGCCGGCTACATGCGGACGATCCGCGACGCCTTCCCGGACTTTCACAACGCGATCGAGGAGATCGTCGCGACAGACACGCGCGCGGTGGCGCGGCTGACCTATACGGGCACCCATGCGGGCCCGCTGCTGGGCCACCCGGCGAGCGGCCGCAGGATCGAGTATGCCGGTGTCGCCATGTTCACC
>JAEPNS010000222.1 GCA_017643325.1 Alphaproteobacteria bacterium
CGGACACGGTCCGGCACCCTCGCGCATGGCCAAAAGAAAAATTTGATCCGCCGGGCGCGGCGGCGCGTAACGATGGCATTCGCAACACGAACCGGAGTTTTGAATGTCCCCCATCCGCAAAATTGTTTCGACCGTTGTCGTCGCCGGCGCCCTCGCGATGTCGTCGACTGCCGCCCTGGCCAAGGACATCGTCGATGTCGCGGCCTCCAACGACCAGTTCCAGACGCTCGTCGCCGCCGTGAAGGCCGCCGACCTCGTCGAGGTTCTGAAGGGCGACGGTCCGTTCACGGTCTTCGCACCGACCGACGCTGCTTTCGCCAAGCTGCCGGCCGGCACCGTTGAGAACCTGCTCAAGCCGGAGAATAAGGACCAGCTCGTCGCCGTTCTGACGTACCACGTTGTGCCGGGCAAGGTGATGTCCTCCGACATCGCGGGCAAGAAGGTCAGCCCCGCGACCGTCCAGGGTACGACTGTCGATATCGACGCGACCGATGGTGTGATGATTGACGGCGCCAAGGTTGTCGCCGCCGACGTCGAGGCATCGAACGGCGTCATCCACGTGATCGATACGGTCATTCTCCCGAACTAGCCGTATTTGTCTCCGGCTCTCCTCCCCCGGAGACGGCTTCCGCCAGGCGAGACCATTTCCCCCCACCCCGGTCTCGCCTGGCGGATTATTTTTCTGGAAATTCGAATATGTCCGATATCCAAACCGGCCGCGTTGGCCCCATTACCTGCCCCGCTTGCGACTCCGAGACGACGTTCTGGATGCAGGACAACGGTCGCGCGATGTGTCCGTGCAGCGCGCGCCGCACCATCGAGGCCTCGGACCTGCCGGACGGGATCGCGGTCACGCCGGAGAGCTGAGCGCACCTCGCCCGGTGAAACAGAGACGCGACATGCTGGACACGTTCGGTGACGACCTGAATATCGCAGTTTTCGGCGCGACCGGCGGCATCGGCGGGGCCTTCGTGGCTGCACTGGCCGCGCAGGAGAACGTCCGCTACGTCCACGCCTGCGCGCGTGATTTCTCAGACGATCGGGACAAGGTTACCGGCGTATCGTTCGACCTCACAGACGAAGATTCGATCGAGGCCGCGGCAGAACGGCTCGAGGAATCCGGCCCCCTCCACATCGTTCTGGTCGCCACCGGCACCCTGCACGGCCAGGAGTTCGGCCCCGAGAAGCGGTGGCGCGATCTGGACGCACACACGCTCGAGCACCTTTTCCGCGTCAACACGATCGGTCCCGCGCTGATCGCGAAGCACACGCTCGGCCGGCTTGCACGCGATCGGAAGACGGTCTTCGCTGCATTGTCCGCCCGCGTCGGCAGCATCGAAGACAACGAACTGGGTGGCTGGCACGGGTACCGGGCGTCCAAGGCGGCGCTCAACATGATGCTGCGCACCTGTTCCGTGGAACTCGCACACAGGAACCCCGATGCCGTTTGCATCGCCCTGCACCCCGGCACCGTCGACACCGGACTTTCGAAGCCGTTCCAGCGCAGCGTGCCCGAGGGCAATCTGTTTTCGCCCGAGTATGCGGCAACCCGGCTTCTCGATGTCATCGACGGACTGGGTTCGGACGACACGGGCGGGTTCTTCGCTTGGGACGGCAAGCGTATTCCGTACTAAGGTTCCAGAGGGGAACAGTCGCATGGACATGGCACTCAAATTCGGCGGTATCTATCTTGCCGCACTCGTCGCATTTCTGATTATCGACGGAATCTGGCTCGGCGTAGTCGCGCGCGGGTTTTATGCCGACCAGCTCGGTCAGCTACTGCGTCCCTCGCCCAACTGGGGCGTCGCCGGCCTGTTCTACGTGTTTTACGTCGTCGGCGTCGTTGTGTTCGCCGTGATGCCCGCCCACAACAATGAATCCTGGGTGATGGCAATCGGATACGGGGCTCTGCTCGGCCTGATTGCTTACGGCACGTACGACCTCACCAATCTTGCAACGATCCGCGACTGGCCGGTGGCGATGTCCATCGTCGACATGATCTGGGGCGGCGTACTCACCGCCACCGTGTCCTTTGTCGGCTACATGGCCGCGCGCATACTGCTGGCCTGACGACGTCGGGCCGCCGGAACAACGGGTCCGGCAAAGCGTTGTTCTCCTGAACCCCCACAGGAGACACGCAGACATGAGCAACATCTTCGACACGCTGACCGAAGACCATGACGGGCATCGCCGCTTGCTCGACCGGCTCGCCGGCACCGAAGGCGATTCTACCGAGCGGCGCGCACTTTTCCTGAAGCTGAAAGTCGACGTGGAAGCGCATGCCGCGGCCGAAGAGCAGACGTTCTACGCCGAGCTGATCGCCATGCCGGACGGACAGGACAAGGCGCGCCACAGCGTCGCCGAGCACGAAAGCATGTCAGACATCATCGAGGAACTGGACGAAACGGACATGTCGAGCCCGGGCTGGCTGACCCGTTTCAAGACCCTCAAGGACAAGCTCGAACACCACATGGACGAAGAGGAGAACGAGGTCTTTGCTAAGGCACGCGACCTGTTCAGCGATGAGCGCGCCGCGAGCCTCTCCAACGCGTTTCGCCAGCGAAAGCAGGATGAGGTGAAGGACGCCGCCTGACCGGCACTCCGCGGAATCAGAATCGCAAAGGGCGAGCCTCAGGCTCGCCCTTTTGTCGTATCGGCGAGTCGAACGCTACCGGCCCCAGCGTGCCCTGGAACCACGGCCGTCGATGTGCACGAACGGTCCGCGAACGGCGTTCGCACTGTAGGCACCGATACCGCCCGAAGCCACGGTCTTGTTCTCCGCATAGAGTTCTTCGGCGTAGTCGTACAGCCAGTTCGAGTCGCCCTTGCTGACACGCCCGTCCCCGTTCAAATCGTCCATCACGCCATCCTGAGGCGAGACATCGACGTAGACATCCGCCGCGTCGCCCCACATGTGGCGCGAGCGCTTCGCGCTGCCGATGGCCGTATTGTAGAAGGGCGTACGGAAACCGCTCATGACAAAAAGTGTCTCGGCATCAGTCGCGCCGTCTTCCCGGAGCTCCACAAGGAGCACTTCGAGCCGCTTGATCAGATCCTGCGAAAGCACCAGAAATTTAGGCCAGTGCCCGGGCTGCTGCTTGCAGATGAACTGCCCGATCCGAAAATGCGGGGACACAGGCACATCCATGTCGCCCCGGTCGTCGAGCCGGATAAAGCCTGCAGGGGCGTCGGCGGGGTAATTGCCAATCCGGTACCCGTCCAGCCGGCCGCGCCGGATGTTGCTCGACGGCTCGAGCACGAAAAAGGCGATCTCGTAAAGCAGCTCACCGCCTGCCCCGCGAACGGCCAGGATATGGCTCCCCGGCTCACGTGGCGCCGTGACGGTGCGTGTCCAGCCTGCCGCGGGAATGGCGATGCCGTCGAATAGGACCTCGTTCTGCGGCGCGACGGTGACGCGCATGTCCTCGCCCGGAAGGACGGTTGCGTACCAGATCGGATACGGGACCTGTTCACCGTCGATCTCAAGCTCGTCGGGCGCAATGCCGATATTGTCAGCATCGGGGTCAACGGCCGCACTCTGGATCTCGGGGTCGAGGTCCTGCTTGACCGGTGTTGCTTCTGCATCCGCTTCCTTGCCGGGGAGCGGCGACAACGCGAGGGCCCCGAGGATGCCCGCACCCAGAACACTCACACCTGACAAAAGGGAACGCACGCGTCGTGTCTCCGGCCTCAGGTCCGCGAGGCCGGGGTGCCGTCGGATGGAGTCTTTGAAGCAGGCGGCGGCGTGTAGAGGGGCGCGAATTTCTTCACATGTTCGATCCCGTCACCCTTGTTGTAGACGTCGCGCCAGAAGTTGATCTGCCCGTCATCGCCCACGGTCACCGTGAAATAGGTGATATGTACGGGTGTCTCGCGGCCGACCTTCATCCACTTGCGCTCGCGGCTTTCGACCTTCTCGCGAATTTCACCCGCGTCGAGCCGACCGTCATACCGTGCAAGCCAGCTCGCCATGCCGACCGGGTCCTCCAGGCGCACGCATCCCGAACTGAAGGTCCGCTCGGCCTTGTCGAAGAGGTGCTTGCCGGGCGTGCCGTGCATGTAGACCGAGTACTGGGTCGGGAACATGATCTTTATGCGGCCCAGAGCGTTCTGGTCACCGGGCATCTGGACGAGCTTGTACTTCCGCGCGGACGCCGGATCGTTCCAGTCCACGTGGTACGGATTCACCCGCTCCTCCGTCTGACGGTCGAACACCTGGTAGTTGTTCCGGTTGGCATATCCAGGATCGTTCGCGAGCTTCGGAAGCTTGTCGCGCCGGACGATACTGACCGGCGCGTACCAGCGCGGATTGGGAACGACGAACTCGATCTCGTCACTGAACACCGGCGTCTCGCGCGACGGGAGACCGACGATCGTGCGCATCGAGATTTCTCGCTGGCCGTCGTTCCAGCCTTCGGCCGTGAAGGACGGAATATTCGCCCAGACATAGCGCGTGCCCATATCGCCCTGCTTGCGCCAGCGGTGCATGTTCTCAACGATCCGGTCGATCTTGGACGTCACGCTCTCGTTGAGGGCGCTCAGGGTATTCGGGCCAAGCACGCCATCATCCTCAAGTCCGTGACGTCGCTGGAATTCCTTCAGCGCAGCCACGAGACCCGGATCGTAGATATCCGGGCGGTCGGTGGGCGCGCCGTCGTTCTGAAGGCTGGCGAGCTTTCCGTCGGGAATGACGGACTGATCAAGGCCGCCGATCCCTCCGGCCGGGCTGTCCGCGGATTGTGTCAGCAGCATGCGCCCGGACGTGTCATACCCCTCTATCTCCAGGCGGTTGCGCAGCGCGGGGATTCGCGGGTCGCGATCTCCCGGCCGTACAAGTCCACCGTCCGGGATGGCCAGCCAGCCGCCATCGGACTTGATCTGCCGATATTCACGGAGCGCGCGCTTGAGCGCGGCGTACTGGGGATGATCAGGTTCGAGTTCGTCGATCGCGGATGCGACGGCGCCCTTGCCCGCCTCGACAATTGCATTGGTCAGGACAGCGCGGTTCGGCGCATCGTCCTCGGCGGTATCGGCGCCTCCCTCGTCCTTGAGGCCGCCGCTTACCGCGTTGGCCAGTCGCACGAAGCTCGCGGTAAGGCCGATATCGGCCTGGGCCCGTGCCGCGGGCTCGCCCTCGAACCGGCTGAAGGTCAGGCGGTCGACGTCCTGCAGATCGAGTTCGTCGATCACCACACCCTGGCGGAAATGGTCCTTCAGCTCGGCGCGAAATGCCGCGACCCCGGCTTCGGTCCACACTGGCTGGAAAACCTTTCGCGCATAGGCCTGGCGCGCAGCGAGGACCACGCCGGGCCCGAAATCACCGTCGAGTTCGTTTTCAATCGCGTTCGCGGTGATTGCGCGCCCGATGGCCGCGACGACCGGATCGGCCGAAGGCTGACCGAGCATCTCCTGAGCGGGCGCCTTGACTTCGGCATTGGGAGTTGCGGCGCCGGCATGCTGCGCATCCGCAAACTTTGGCATGATGGCGATCATCGCTGCGGCGGCGACCGACGCGAGCAGGACCTGGCGCATGGGATAGGCCGGTGCCTGTCTCACGGCGGCCCGGGACTTGCGGCTGGTGGCGCGGCTCATGTTCTGTCTCCGTCAAATCGGCCCCGAAACTGGGGTATCGGGGTCAAAACGCGCGACAAAACAATTCGTTCGCCGAATTCGGCGATCACCGTGCCGTGAACCCGCGCCGGAGGCCGGGCCCAAATGCAACCGGCCCGGCGAAACGCCGGGCCGGTCTCCTCATTCCGCAGACGCGAAGGAACTCAGGCGAGGTTCAACTGATACGAGTGCGGCACCCAGACGAAACCGTCTCCATGGGTATCGATGTACCCGACAGACGGGAAAGGCATGTGGAAGCCAATAGCCGGCATCTTCGCATCGACGATCGTATCCAGCACCCGTTTGCGTGAGACAACCGCCTTTTCGGGATCATCGTCCATCCCGAAATGCCATTCCGGATGCGCCAGCGAAACCGCAAAGTGCGCGACCGTATCGGACATGATCATCAACTGATTGCCACCGCTCTCAAT
>JAEPNS010000223.1 GCA_017643325.1 Alphaproteobacteria bacterium
AGGGCGTCGCAGCGGCGGAAATCATTGCCGGCGAAAGCGGGCATGTGAACTACGACGTCATTCCAGGAATTGTCTATACGTGGCCCGAGGTCGCGTCTGTCGGAAAGACCGAGGAAACGCTGAAGGACGAAGGCACCGACTACAGCGTCGGCAAGTTCCCCTTCTCGGCCAACGGCCGTGCCCGTGCGGCAAACGATACAGACGGGTTCGTCAAAATTCTGGCTGACTCAAAAACAGACCGTGTCCTTGGGGCCCATATCATCGGACCCGACGCCGGAACGCTGATCCACGAAATCGTCGTGGGAATGGAATTCGGCGCGTCGGCGGAAGACATTGCGCGCACCTGCCACGGACATCCGACATTGGCGGAGGCCGTCAAGGAAGCCGCGCTCGCAGTGGCCGGCCGCACGATCCACATCTAGACCGGATCGCGTCAGCCCACGGGCAAATGGCGCGCCACGGCTGCGGAAAGTTCATGCAGGTCGAGCGGCTTGCGGAGCAATTCGGTTGCGCCTGCATCGAGCGCTTCGGCCTCGGCCTCGCGCAGCACCTGCCCCGTCACGACGATAATCGGGATCAAGACATCCTCGGCACGGATTGCGCGGATGAGTTCAACCCCGTTGCCGTCGGGCATCCGCAGGTCGGTGACGATGAGGTCCGCCGGATCGCTCTTGTGGAGCGCGAGCGCGCTGTTGCCGCTGCCCGCTGTGCTGGTGCGCACGCCGTCGCGCTCAAGGAACCGCGAGACCTGCTGTGCCGCGAGCGGTTCGTCGTCGACGACGAGAATGTGGCGCTCGCGCGCGCCAGGTTTGGCATCGGGCATCGTTGGTCACTATCCCTGTGAGGGCGTCGAAGCTACCTTTGTCGCCACCCGCCTGCAAACCCGATGAACCCTTTCAGATGTTAAACCTGAACACATCCATCGACCGTGCATGTGCGCGGCAACTGCGCTTACAGAGGGAGAACTCGTGAAATGGTCGGCCGGTTCCGCAAGATCACCCGCCTCCTGGGGTTCGATATCGCGCCGTTCCCGGGTGCTGCGGGACACTGGTCGCGGATTGTCGAACTTCTGGACCGTCACGAAGTCGACTGCGTTTTCGACGTTGGCGCCAATACGGGACAATATGCACGAGCGTTGCGCGCGAACGGATACGCCGGGCCGATTATATCGTTCGAACCGTTGTCGATCGCGCAGGCGGAGCTCGACCGGCACGCAGCGGGCGATCCCGACTGGACAATCGCACCCCGGACCGCGGTCGGAGCGGAATCCGGCGACATCGCAATCAATGTCTCGGCCGAATCTGACATGAGTTCGATCCTGCCGCTCGACGCGATCGCGCATGAGCGGCTTGCGAGCACCCGTATGACAGGATCGGAGTCCGTACCTGTGACGACCGTTTCCGCAGCTGTTGGCGAACATGCAAACGACGCCGCGCGGATATTTCTGAAATCCGACACGCAAGGTTACGAGACGCAGGTCCTCGACGGCATTGGAGACGCCTGGGAACGCATCGCGGGTCTACAGCTCGAGCTTTCACTGCAGCCCGTCTACGAGGGCCAGCCCGACCATCTCATGCTGGTGCAGCGGCTTGCCGCCCGCGGGTTTCGTCCGCACCTCGTGGTGCCCGGCTACTGGAGCCGACACTACGGGCGAATGCTCGAATACGACGCGGTATTTTTCCCGGACTAGGTCCGTCGCGCGCGGGGATGGGCGCGGCCGTAAACGTCCAGGAGTCGAGCGCTGTCCACGTCGGTATAACGCTGCGTAGTCGAAAGGGACGCGTGGCCGAGAAGTTCCTGGATCGCCCGCAGGTCGCCGCCCGATGCCAACAGGTGTGTGGCGAAGGAATGACGAAGCGCGTGCGGTGTTGCCTCCCTGGGGAGACCCAGCGCGGCGCGCAGTTCCTGCATGCGTTTCTGGATCGTGCGGGGGTTGAGTCTGCCGCCGCGTACGCCGACGAACAGCGGCCCCGTTTCCGGTCGCGGGTGCGGGCAGGCCGCGCGGTAGACGGCAACCGCCTCCCGCACCACCGGCAGAAGCGGCACCATGCGGGTCTTGCCGCCCTTTCCGGTGACAGTAAGCGCGTCGCCCTCCGGCCAGTCTCGATTGTCGAGCGAAAGCGCTTCGGAGATTCGCAGTCCGCACCCGTACAGCAGCAGCAGCACCGCGAGATCGCGCGCGCTCTCCCAGGCCGGTGCGTCGGGTCGCGCCGGTCGTGAGACTTCCGCGATCAGGTCTCCCGTCTCCCGGTCGCTCAGAGCTTTAGGTACGGATTTCGGCAGGCGCGGTCCGCGCAAGGCTCCGACGGCCGGGTTGTGGGCGAGCCCCTCGCGCTCGAGATATCTGAAAAACATGCGCACGGACGACAACGCGCGCGCCGTCGAGCTGCGCGCGTATGCATGCGCCCGGCTGGCGAGCCATGCGCGGAAGTCCCCCGGCTTCAGCCCCTCGAGATCCGTCAGTGAAACCGTGCCGCCGGTGTGTCCGGCCAGAAATTCCAGGAAACCCGCCATATCGCGCACATAGGCTTCAACGGTGTGCTCGGATGCCCGGCGCTCGGTTTCTAGCTGATCGCGCCACCCGGCGAGTGCGGCCGCGAGACGTCTGTCGGCGGTCCCGGAAGCCAGATCGGCGTCAGTCAGCGCGGCAAGTCCAGCCATGTCCGGATGCAGTGCTCCATGATCCGCGCAAGGAACGCCAACAGCTCGGAGCCCTGTCCGCCGTGAAACCGGTTGGGATCGCGGCTGCCCATGGCAAGCAACGCGCACGGCGCGTCTTCACGAACCGAAAGACGCAGCATCGCTTCCGAGCGGACCAGCCCCGACGCCTCGCCATAGATACGGCGGTCTCCTTCGATACCCTCGCGCAGGGTGACTGTGCGTGTGCTGTCGACAAGCCGGTCGTTGGTGCCGACCGGCACGACCCGAACCCCCTGACTTGTCGCCGGCGCGACGATGCCGCCTTCCAGGCAGAGCGCGACGGCATCCACATTGAGCAATCCCGCCAGGTCGATCGTCAGGATTTCAAGCAGGTGGTCGAGCGACCGTGCGGACAACAGCGCAATGACCGCCGCGTGCACCCGGTTCTGGCTTTGCAGATTGGCGCGGCTGGCATCGATCAGCTCGCTGCTCTGCTCATCGCGCTTGGCAATCTCGCCACGCATGCGGGTCAGCATGGCACCCTGAAGGTCGACAACCTCAGCCCCGGCGGGATCGACCCCTTCGAACCGGCGTTCCGGTGAGTTCAGGACGGCCAGAAGTTGCGGATGCCGCTCGAGGAAGTCCGGATTGTCGCGCAGGAACTGCACGACCTGCGCGTCCGTGACGTCGCCGTGTGGGGAGGCTTCCTTGCGTGGTGCCTTCGAGGTCACGTGATCTGCCTCCGGCGCGCCTATTCGGCCGCATCCTTGCGTTGTTCGGCCTGCTCGATAATGGACTGACCCGTCGCTTCCCAATCCTTGAGAAACGCGCTCAGGCCCTTGTCGGTCAACGGGTGCTGGTAGAGCTGCCGCAGCACACCGGGCGGAAGGGTCGACACATGCGCGCCGACCCGCGCGGCTTCGACCACATGGGCCGGGCCCCGGATCGAGGCCACCAGCACCTCGGTGTTGAAGTCCGGATAGGCATCGTAGATCTCGACAATATCCTCGATCAGGTCGAGACCGCGCTGACCGAGATCGTCGAGCCGGCCGACAAAGGGGGAAATGAAGGTCGCACCGGCCTTCGCCGCGAGAATTGCCTGCGCGGCTGAAAAGCACAGCGTGACATTGACCATGATGTCTCGGTCCCGCAGCGCCTTACAGGTTTTCAGTCCGTCGGGCGTCAGCGGCACCTTGATCGCGACGTTCGCGGCCACCGATGCAAGAACATCCGCTTCGGCCAGCATGCCGTCGACATCGGTTGCGGTCACTTCGGCACTGACCGGGCCGGGCACGACGTCGCAAATCTCGGCGATTGCGTCGAGCATGTTCCGGCCCGACTTGGCGATCAGCGACGGGTTCGTCGTGACGCCATCGACCAGTCCGGTCGCGGCCAGGTCGCGGATTTCATCGAGATCGGCGGTGTCCACAAAGAACTTCATTTCGTCTACTTCCTCGTTCCGCTCACTCCGCGCGCGAGCCATGTTCGGACGCCAGGATTGCATCGACTGCACCTTACGTTGGCCGGCCGCGAGTCGCTGGATAGAGTGTAGCCGATGCCCCCGACCGACACCACAGCGCCGCCCGCCGCGAGGCACGAACGAGCCACGGGCACCAGCGGTTCCACCGTCAGTGTTCTGCTGCCGACGGCGGTCGCGGGCCCGTACGACTATCTGGTGCCGGACGGCATGGGCCTTGAACCCGGCGACTATGTCCATGTGCCGCTCGGAAACCGGGACATGATCGGCGTCGTCTGGGGCCCCGGCCAGGGTGACGTGGACCCGGCCAAGCTTCGGCCGGTGGAGGCCAGGCTCGACACCGCACCGATGCCAGACGAGCTGCGCCGTTTCGTCGACTGGGTCGCCGCCTACACGTTGAGCCCTCCGGGCTCGGTGCTGCGTATGGCCATGCGGTCACCGGACGCTCTCGCGCCGGCGCGCCCGATGACCGTTTTCCGGATCGGAACCCTGCCCGACGACATGCGTGTAACTCCGGCACGCGCGCGGGTCTTGGAGGTCGTGGGCAACGGCCCGGCCCTCCCCGCAGGCGACCTGGCCCGCGAGGCCGGCGTCTCGACCGGGGTCATCAAAGGGCTCGCCGATGCCGGCGCGCTGGTGCGCGAGGACGTCGCACCGCCACCGCCGTTCGCCCTGCCCGATCCGGACCTTGCCGGACCCGAGCTTTCCGAAGACCAGGCCGCTGCGGCGCAAACACTGCGGGACCTGATCGCCGAGGACCGGTTCTCGGTCACGCTGATCGACGGTGTAACAGGCTCGGGCAAGACCGAGGTGTATTTCGAGGCGGTGGCGGAAGCGCTCAGGGCCGGCAAACAGGTACTCGTCCTTGTGCCGGAGATCGCGCTCACGCCCCAGTGGCTGCAGCGCTTCGCGGCGCGCTTCGGCACCGAACCGGCGGTCTGGCACTCAGAGCTTGGCCAGGTGCGAAGGCGCATCACCTGGCGCGCGGTTGCCACCGGCAATGCCCGGGTCGTGGTGGGCGCCCGGTCGGCGCTCTTCCTGCCGTTTTCGGAACTGGGCCTGGTGATCGTCGACGAGGAACACGAGCCGGCGTTCAAACAGGAAGACGGGGTGCCCTATCACGGGCGTGACATGGCCATCGTCCGTGCGCGGATTGCCGATGCACCGGTGGTGCTCGCATCCGCCACGCCGTCGCTCGAGACACGAACCAATGTCGAGCGAGGACGGTACCGGTCGATCGTCCTGCCCGAGCGATTTGGAGGCGCGACCCTCCCGGACATCGCCGCCATCGACATGCGCGAGGCGGATCTGCCCGCGAACCGCTTCATCTCCTCCGCGCTGCTGGCCGCCCTCGAATCCACGCTTAAGGCGGGTGAGCAATCGATGCTCTTCCTCAACCGGCGCGGCTACGCCCCGCTGACGCTGTGCCGCACCTGCGGTCATCGGATCGAATGTCCGAGCTGCAGCGCCTGGCTGACCGAACACCGCTTCCGCCGTCGCCTGCAGTGCCACCATTGCGGCTTCGAGACGCCGGCGCCCCATTTGTGCCCGTCGTGCGAACAGCCGGACACGCTCGTGGCCTGCGGCCCCGGGGTCGAGCGCATCGCCGAGGAGATCAGCGAGCACCTGCCAGCGGCACGGGTCGGCATCATGACAAGCGACACCATGCGCGGCCCGGAATCAGCACGGGAATTCATCCGCGCCGTCGAGGACGGAGAACTCGATATCCTCATCGGCACCCAGATGGTGGCGAAGGGGCATCATTTCCCCAACTTGACGCTGGTCGGCATCGTCGATGCCGATCTCGGACTGGCAGGCGGCGACCTGCGTGCAGGCGAGCGCACATATCAGGTGTTGCGGCAGGTCTCAGGCCGGGCCGGCCGGGCCGAGC
>JAEPNS010000224.1 GCA_017643325.1 Alphaproteobacteria bacterium
CGCGGCTCAGCAGGTCACCTTGCACCCGCTCCGCATGGATGCCGAGGCCCGGGATGGCACCGATGACGAGCCCGACGATGATGCCGATCATCATCGCCCCGAAATTTGCAAGCGACAGGACGTCGCCGAGGAAATTGAACGCTTCCATTAACGTCGGCTCCCGTACGGTCGTGTCGTGTGGTGTCTGGTCATGGCGGCGCTCAGAACAGGATGCCCGTGGGCAGGTTCGCGTCGAGCGCGATCGAGAAGAAGACGTACATCAGCGGGAACAGCACGACCGCGACCGCGGCCATGACCTTCATGTTCCTGTAGCCGGTCATCCAGGTGACCAGGAAGTAGAAGACGAAGGAGGTGACGTAGAAGCCGACGTTGAAGATCGCCCAGCCGTAGGCGATCGCGACGGCCATCACGTAGACCGGCTTCACGCCCATGTAGGAGAAGTCGAACTTGACGTCGCCCTCGAACCGCTCGTCCTTCGTGAAGAAGCTGCGGATGATCATGATCACCGCGAGCAGGATGATGACGGACTGCGTGAAGACCGGGAACGTGCCGGACGTACCCGGGAACGCGGTCGACTGTGCGAGGAAGATCACCGCGAACGCGATCATCCCCAGCGCGGTCAGCCGCTCGGCCCAGATTCTACTCATGAGGCTGTCCCCCCGTCTGACGGTCCCCCTGTCGCCGGTGCGGGCAGCGTGTGCCCGGGCAGTCGCGGCGCGGGAGAAGCGTTTGGTGCGGAGCTGCGCCCGCCCCGGCCGGGATGTCCCGGCCGGCGGCGGGGCCTCGCGCCTGTTGCGGCGCGAACGCAGCGACGGAATGCGCTACTGGGAGGTTTCCCAGTAGGCGGCGTCCTCGGCGACCTTCTGGCCGGCGCGGAGCAGCGCCCACATTTCCTCACCCTCGCGGAACATCAGGAAGTTGCGGTTGTCCCGCTCCTTCTGCTGGTACTCCGGGTTGGCCATGGCCCGCTTGATCGCGGCGAGGTAGATCGCGCGCTTCTCTTCGGCAAGGCCGTTGGCCGTCGCCAGCGTGCGGCCGGCGTAGGTGATGTTGGGCTGGCCGGTGACCTCCTGGAAGGTCGGCACGCTCGGCAGCAGGATCCACGGCTCGTCATGCAGCACCGCGACCGGGCGAAGCTTCCGCTCCATCACGGAGTTGATGTAGTAGCCGACATTGCCGGCCACCATGTCCGAGGTCTTGCCCAGGATCTGCTGGATCTTGCCGTTGTCGCCGGTGTCGGAGAACAGCAGCTTCGAGTTCTTCAGCGCCGGAACGGCCTTCATCGCGAAGCCCATGCCGACATGGTCGTCGCCGCCATGGCTGCCGACCGACACGACGAGCGGTGTCTTCTCGGCGTACTTCAGCACGTCCTCGAAGGTCTCGAAGCGGTCGTCGTCCCAGCGGATCAGCCACAGGCCCGGGTCGTAGGAGTGCCAGGCGAGGAAGTTGAACGATTCCAGCGTCTCCTTGCGGCCCATGTTCGGGTTCAGCATGGAGAAGATGTGCGGAATGTTCACGACGGCCAGCTTGTGGTCGTCGTCCGGGCCCCATTCGTTGGTGACCTGGCTCCAGGACACCCAGCCGCCGCCGCCGGCGACGTTCGTCACCTTGACGGGCACCCCGAGCTCCGCAGAGAGGTAGGGGGCGAACAGCCGGAAGGTCCGGTCGGCGCCGCCGCCCGGTGCGAACGGCACCTGGATGATGACGGGTTCGTTCGGGAACTTCTCCTGCGCGCTCGCGCCCGAGGGCGCGACGGCGGCGAGGCCGATGGCGCCGAGCAGCGCCAGGCCGATTCTGGTCAGTTTTTTCATGTGACGATCATCCCTAGTCAGTAATTTTTGGCGTGTCCGTCAGGCTCTTTGAGGCCTGATCGGATTTCACTTTAGTGAAAAGGGATATCGCCCGAAACAGGAATCGAAATAGTGGATCAATATGTGAGATCGCGGCGCGGGACGGTTTGCGGCGCGCATGTTTTCGGCGGCCCGGCCTAGGCGCTGTTCCGGGCGCTCCGGATCGCCGCCCAGACGCGCTCGGGCGTGGCCGGCATGTCGAAATGGCGGATCCCCAGCGGGCGCAGCGCGTCGCAGATCGCGTTCATGACGGCGGGCAGCGCGCCGACGGTGCCGGCCTCGCCGGCCCCCTTCAGGCCCAGCGGGTTGTTCTTTGACGGCACGTTGTGCTCGTGCACGTCGAAGAAGGGGAAATCGTCGGCGCGCGGCATGGCGTAGTCCATGAAGGACCCCGTCAGCAGCTGGCCGGAATCCGGGTCGTAGACGATCCGCTCCATCAGCGCCTGCCCGGCGCCCTGCACCACGCCGCCATGCACCTGGCCCTTCACCATCATCGGGTTCAGGGCCACGCCCACGTCGTCGACCACGGTGTAGGCGGCGAGCGTGACGACGCCGGTCTCCGGATCGATCTCGACCTCCGCGACGTGGCAGCCGTTCGGGTAGGTCGGGCCGGGCGGCAGCACGATCGCGCTTTCCGCCAGGCCCAGTTCCTCGCCGGCCGGCATCCGCGCCGGCTGGTAGGACGCCTTCGCGACCTCGACGAGGGTGATCTCCCGGTCCGTGCCGGTGACCGAGAACACGCCGTCGGCGAAGGCGATGTCCGCCGCCGCGGCCTCCAGCAGGTGCGCGGCGATGTGGCGGGCGCGGTCCACGAACTTTTCCGAAGCGCGCAGCAGAGCCGCGCCGCACACGCTGTTCGAGCGCGAGCCGAAGGTGCCCTTGCCGTGGTGCACGAGGTCGGTGTCGCCGTAATGCACCCGGATCGAATCGAACGGCACGCCCAGCGCCTCCGACGCGATCTGGCGGAACGCCGTCTCGTGGCCCTGCCCGTGGGAGTGGGTGCCCATGAGCACCGACACGCCGCCGTCGGTGTCGAAGCGCACCGACGCGCTTTCCTCGTTCGGGATCGGCAGCGGCCCGCCCGCGATCTCGATCACCGATGCGATGCCCATGCCGCGCAGCCTGCCGCTGTCCGACGATGCCGCGCGGCGGGCGGCGAACCCGTCGCGGTCGGCCGCGGCGACCGCCTTGTCGAGGCAGCGCTCGAACTCGCCGCTGTCGTAGGTGAACACGAAGCCCGTGTCCCACGGCAGGTCGGCGGGTGCGATCATGTTACGCCGGCGAAGCTCCACCGGGTCGATGCCCAGTTCGTGCGCGGCGACGTCGATGGTCCGCTCGATGGCGTAGGACGCCTCCGGGCGGCCCGCGCCGCGATAGGTCGCCGTCGGGCTGGTGTGGGTGTAGACGCCGCGCACCTCGGCGAACACGTGCGGCGTCCGGTAGACGCCCGACAGGCCGCCGAGATTGTTCGTCGGCGAGTGCGGGCCGGTGTTGCTGAGGAAGCCGCCGAGCGCCGCGTCGGTGGAAACCCGGAAGCCCAGGAAGGTGCCGTCACCGTCGAGCGCGAGCTCGGCGCGGGTGACGTTGTCGCGCGCGTGGTAGTCGCTGGCCAGCGCCTCGCTGCGCACCGCCGTCCAGCGCACCGGCCGCCCGGTGCGCCGTGCGGCCCAGAGCACCAGCGCGTGCTCGGCAAACGGGCTCCCGCGCATGCCGAACCCGCCGCCCATGTCGGGCGAGATCACGCGCAGCTTGCCCTCGGGAATCCGGAACACGTTGGCGCACAGGTCATTGCGCAGCCGGTGCGGGGACTGCACCCCGGCGTAGAGGGTGTAGCGTTCTTCCAGCGGATCGAAGAAGCCGATGGCCGCGCGCGGCTCCATCGTGTTCGTGGCGACCCGGCTGACGTCGAGGTCGACGCTCACGACATGCGCCGCGCCCGCGAAGGCCGCGTCGGTCGCCGCACGGTTGCCGAGCTCGAACAGGAAGCTCTCGTTGTTCGGGACCTCGGCCCAGACCTGCGCGACGCCGGCGTCGCGCGCGCGGGCGGTCTCGGTGACGGGCGCCGACGCCTCGTAGCCGACCTCGATCGCCTCGGCGGCGTCCATCGCCTGCGCGCGGGTCTCCGCGACGACGGCGGCCACGGCCTGCCCCACCAGATGCACCTCGCCGTCGGCCAGCAGGGGATAGGGCGGCTCGGCCATGGGCGAGCCGTCGCGCTGTTTGCGCTTGACGCCGCAGGCGAGCCCGCCGATCCCGTCGGCGTTCAGGTCGCCGGCGGTGAGCACCTCGATCACGCCCGGCATCGCGCGCGCGGCCGAGGTGTCGATTTCCGTGATCGTTGCGGCGGCGTGGGGCGAGCGCAGGACCGCCATGTGGGCGGCACCGGGGACGGCGCGGTCGTCGGTGTAGTTGCCGCGGCCGGTCAGCAGCCGCTGGTCCTCGACCCGCGGGACCGATTGTCCGATACCGTATTCGCGCATCGCCTTCCCCCGAAAAATGCGGGGCGCAGTCTCGCGTGTCCGTGCGCGCGCGTCCAGCCGGGCGCCGGAATGAAAACGGCCCGCCAAGGGCGGGCCGTTCGGGTGACCTTGTTCCGGCGGTTACTCCGCGGCGTCCGCCGCGGTCCGCGAGGCCGTGCGGCCCGCCTTCTCGGCCTCGGCGGCGGGGAAGTTCAGCTCGACCTTGATGCCGTTGATCGGCTCCATGAAGAACAGCTGGTAGAGCGACTGGTTGTGGGCCTGGCGTTCGTTGAACTTGATGCCGTTGGTCTCGAGCCGCTCGACGAACTCCTCGATCCCCGAACAGTTGAAGCAGACATGGTCGATCCGGCCGGAGCCCGCATTGGCCTCCGCCTCGGCGGCGGCGCTGTCGTCGCCCGGGCGCAGGTACTCGTTCTGGTGGTCGGAATGGTTCGCCTTGCCGATGTGCACGACGTCCTGGTCGCCGATGTACAGCCAGTGGACCGGGAAGCCGAACTCCGGATGGTCGCCCTCGCGGAAACCGAGGTTCTTCACCCACCAGTCCCGGGTTCCGTCGGGATCGTGGGTCAGGATCAGGATATGCTCCATGAAATTGAGGCCCATGGGTCGGCTCCGTGGTTTGGATGTTCGTGTCGGGCGGGATTGTGACGCAGGGCCCCGGCGGTCTCAAGCGGCCCCGGGGCACAAAATTTGTCCCCGCGGGCCGCTAATCGAGCGGTTCGGCGTCCAGCAGGATTCCGGCGAGCAGGCACGGTACGTCGCCCCGGTTCGACCATGCGTGGAGCGTGCCGCGCTGCACGCACACGTCGCCGGCCTTCAGGTGCACCTCCTCCTCGTCGAGGATCAGCCAGATCTCGCCGGAGATGATGACCAGGTAGTCGACGGTCTTGGTCTTGTGCATGCCGGGATGCTTCTGGCCGTCGAGTCGCTCGCCCGCGCCCATCTTCTCGAAGTATTCCTTCATCTTCCCGTAGTTGCGCTCGGAATCCGGCGGCAGCTCCAGCACCCGGAACACCGCGCCCCCGGCGGGGGGCTCGAGCGTGACCTTGTCCTCCACCGTGTCGGCGTTGCCCGAATTGTCGGCCGGCACCGTGCGCGACAGCCAGACGTCGGACAGGCGGACATTCTCCTGGCCCTCCGGCGTCAGCACATGGCCCATGTCGGGCGTCATGGTCTCGTCGAGGACGACCACGGAGTTTCCGTCGTCGTCATGGCCGGTGATCACCCGGCGGATATCGCGTGGCATTTGCTTCTCCGTTGTTTCGTTCGTTCCCGGAAGGCCCTCACCCTGAGCTTGTCGAAGGGGGAGGGTGTGGCCTCATGCTTCGACAGGCTCAGCATGAGGCCTTCGGCGGGTATTGACCTTCTAGTTCCTGTCCGCCGTCCGGCGGTCGCGCCAGTCGGCCGGCTTGACGATCCTGTTCTTCAGCACGCCGATCCCCTCGACCTCGAGCTCGATGACGTCGCCGTCCGACAGGTACCTGTTGTGCTCCAGCCCGCAACCAGTGGGGACCGTGCCCGAGCCGAACACCTCGCCGGCATGGATGGTCTGGTTGTGGCTGAGATGCTCCAGGACCCGCTCGAAGCGGTGGTCCATCATGCCCGTGTTCCCGCGGCTCCACTCTTCCCCGTTGATCCGCGCGACCATGGCGAGGTCGTAGGGGTCGTCAAACTCG
>JAEPNS010000225.1 GCA_017643325.1 Alphaproteobacteria bacterium
GCCCTGTTCCTCGGGGAGGAAATCCCGGGTGAAGGCAGTGCCGACGGCCAGCGTCGGCTGGCCGCTGACGGGGTGTCCGGCCTCGTGCTCGCGGATGCCGACGATCAGCAGGTGCGGCGACAGGCCGCCCTCCGTCCCGCCGGACATCACCATGGCGACCCGTTCGGGAACCTCGTCGCGGGGGCAGCCCAGCCGGTCGGCGAACATGACTTTCAGCATGTCGACAGAGTAGGCGCGGGTGAAATCGTTCACGCAGCCGTTGCCCTCGGTCTTGCCGAAGATCGCGACGACCTCCTCCGGCGCGATCTGGCCCTCGTCAAACAGGGCTTCGAGCGAGGCGACATCGCCGGGGTCGCGCGTGGGCACGCGCAGCACCAGCGCTTCTTTGACTTTCTCGGAACTCATGGTCGGATACCTCTGTCGGGTCTTGTCTTGGTTCTTTTTTGCAGGGGTCGGTGCACCCGGCATTTGACCGGGCTGCGATGTCCTCTCCCTTTGGTGCGGGGTTTTGCAAACCACGGGCCAGAATAGGTGCGTGCGGGAGCGCGCGGAACCGCGGTTTTCGGGGCGGAAGCGGCGTTGCTCCTGATCAGACGAAAGGCGGGCTGCACAAATAACGGGCAGCTTCGGAACTGTGCGCCGGCGGGCCGCTCGCGTAAGATCGGACCTCGTCTTTCCCGCACGGTCCGGCCACCGCACAACCATGAAACCCGCGCCCTTTGAGTATGTCATAGCGGAAAGCTGGGATGCCGCAGCCGCGCTCCTCGCCGAGCATGGCGACGACGCCGTCATCCTCGCCGGCGGCCAGAGCCTGGTGCCGGTGATGAACTTCCGCCTCGCCCAGCCGGCCGTGCTCGTCGATGTGAACCCGGTTGCGGACGGGGCCTACCTGCGTATCGACGCGGACCGTTTGCGCGTCGGTGCGCTGACGCGCCATGTCCGGTTCGAGGCGCCGCAGGTCGGCGGTCCCCTCGGCGCCCTGTTCCCGCGCGTGGCACGGCACATCGCCCATCTTCCGATCCGCATGCGCGGGACGTTCGGGGGCTCGCTCGCCCACGCCGATCCCGCGTCGGAGTGGTGCACGCTGGCGCGGACCTTCGACGCCGTGATGGTCGCGCGGAGCGTGCGCGGAGACCGGCGGATCGATGCGAGCGACTATTTCCAGGCGGCGCTGGTCAACGACCTTGCCGACGACGAAGTCCTGCGCGAGATCGAGCTTCCGGCACTCGGGCCGGACTGGGCGTGCGGTTTCGCCGAGTTCAACCGGCGCGCAGGAGATTTCGCTATCGTCCAGTCGGTCGCGGCATTCGAGCTGCACGACGGCAGGATCGTGGACGCGCGCATCGGTATCGGCGGCGCGGCGGAGGTCCCCTGGCGCGCCGACACGGCGGAAGCCGTCCTGGCGGGTGCGATACCTTCGGCAAGCCTGTTCGAGGAGGCCGGCGCGGCGGCCGCGGAGTCCGTTGGCGAGCTCATGACCGACCGGCAGGCGAGCGCGGAGATGCGCCGCGACCTCGTGCGGGTGATGGTATCCCGCGCTCTTGAGGATGCGCTCGCCGCGGGAGTGGAGCGATGACGCGTATTTCTCTGCGTGTGAACAGCGTGGACCACGATATCGAGGTCGAGCCGCGGCACTCGCTCGCGGACGCCCTTCGCGACAGGTGCGGGCTGACCGGCACCCATCTGGGCTGCGAGCATGGTGTGTGCGGGGCGTGCACCGTGCTGGTCGGGGACGAGCCCGTGCGCGCCTGCCTGATGTTCGCCGTGCAGGCGGACGGCAGGGCGGTCCGCACCGTCGAGGGGCTGGACGACGACGGTGCCTTCAACGCGTTGCAGCAGGCCTTCCACGAGCAGCATGCGCTGCAATGCGGCTACTGCACCCCCGGGATGCTGATGCTCGCGACATGGCTGGTCGAGCGGGGGACGCCGGTGAGCGACGACGAGCTGCGCGAGGTCATGTCGTCGAACCTGTGCCGCTGCACCGGCTACCGCAACATCCTGCGTGCGGTGCGGTCCGTCCTTGACGGAGCCGGATCGTGACCGTGATCGGCAAGAGCGTTCCCCGGCTGGAGGACCGCGCGTTGCTGACCGGGATGGGCCGGTTCGCGGGCGACCGGAATTTCGACGGGCAGCTCCATATGCGTGTCGTCCGTTCGACGGTCGCGCACGGCCGGATCGTCTCCGTGGACACCGGGGCGGCCGCGGCGATGCCGGGCGTGCACGCCGTGTGGACCGGTGCCGACGTCGCCGACATTCCGCCCATCGACCTGCGGCCCGGCAGTGCGCTGCAGGACCTGGAGAAGTGCCGGCAGCATATCCTCGTGCAGGAGATCGTGCGCTATGTCGGCGACCCGGTGGCGGCGGTGTTTGCCGATGACCCGCACCGGGCGGAGGATGCGGCGGAACTGGTCTGGGCCGAGATCGAGGAGCTGCCGCCGGTCGTGGGACTGATGGACCCGCCGGGCGAGTTTGCGCCGGGTGTCAGCACCGAACCCGCCGTGTTCGAGAAAGGCTATGGCGACGTCGATGCCGCCTTCGCGGCGGCGGCGCACATCGTCGAATGCGAATTGTCGGTGGGCCGGCACGCCGGCGTGCCGCTGGAGACCCGCGGCGCGCTTGCGATCTGGAACGACGCCGAGGCGCGGCTTGAGTTCCACGCGGCGGCCAAGATCCCGCACACGAACCGGATCGCGCTCGCCGCACTGCTCGGGCTGGAGCTGGACCAGTTGCATCTGTTCGAGGGACATGTCGGCGGCGGCTTCGGGGTGCGCGGGGAAATCTATCCGGACGAGGTGCTGGTCAACCTGGCGGCGATGCACTTCCGGCGCCCGGTGAAGTGGATCGAGGACCGGATGGAGCACCTGGTCGCGGCGAACCATTCGCGCGAACAGACCCATCGCATCCGCGCCGCCGTCGATGCCGACGGGCTGGTGCGCGCCATCGACGACGAGTTCTGGTTCAACCAGGGCGCCTACGCACGGACCCACGGCGCGACGGTGCCCACCGTCTCGGCGACCATGCTGCCCGGGCCGTACAAGGTCCCGGCCTACCGCGCGAAAGGACATATCCGCCTGACCAACGTGACCCCGGCGGGGACCTATCGCGGCCCGGGACGCTACGAGACCAGCTTCGTGCGCGAGGGCCTGCTCGACCGGATTGCCGCCGAACTCGGTCTCGACCCGCTCGACGTGCGGCGGGTGAACCTGGTTGCACCGGACGAGATGCCCTACGAGCGGCCGTTCGAGGTGGGCGGCAAGCCGATCCAGTACGACAGCGGCGACTATCCGAAGTCGCTCCAGCGCTTCCTCGACCATATCGGCTACGACGCGCTCCGCCGCGACATGGCCGCGCGGCGCGAGGCCGGCGAGATGGCCGGGGCCGCCGTCATCTGCTTTCTCGAACTCGGTGGCGACGGGCCGTTCGACGACGTGCGGGTGGAGATGGCGGCGGACGGTGCGGTCGAGGTCGTGACGGGGGTCGCGTCGGTGGGACAGGGCGCGGAGACGGTCATCGCCCAGGTCTGCGCCGAGACGCTGGGGATCGATTATGCCGGGATCACCGTGACCCACGGCCAGACCGACCGGATCGAACGGGGGCAGGGTGCGCGGGCGTCGCGCGTAACGGTGATGACCGGCAACGCCACACACAAGGCGGCGCTGGGGGTGCGGGCAATCCTGCTGGAAACCGCCGCGGGCCTGCTGCAGACGGCGGCGGAGGAACTCGAAATTTCCGGCGGGACGATCCGTGTCGCGGCGGCACCGGAGGGCGGGCCTTCCGTCACGGTCGCCGACGCCGCGGCGGAGACCCTGCGCGCGAGCAGCGGTGACAGAATTGCCGTTGAGGAAACCTTCGAGAACGACCGCGCGACCTATTCCTTCGGCGCGCAGATGGCCGCCGTCTCGGTGGACCCGAGGACGGCGGGGGTCACGGTGGAACGCTTCGCGGTCGCCTACGACATCGGGCGCGCGGTGAACCCGATGCTGGTCGAGGGGCAGCTGGTGGGCGGCGCGGTGCAGGGTATCGGCGGCGCGCTGCTGGAGGAGTTCCTCTACGACGAGGCGGGCCAGCCGCTCTCGGTCACCTTCGCCGACTACCTGATGCCGACGGCGATGGAGGTCCCGGACGTCGAATGCCTGGTGCTGGAAGAGGCGCCGAGCACCACGAACCCGCTCGGCCTGAAGAGCGGCGGGGACCCGGGAATCACAGGCGCGGGCGCGGCGATCGCAGCGGCGATCGGCGAGGCCATCGGCCGGCCGGGCAGCGTCGCGCGCCTGCCGGTCAGCCCGATGCGGCTGCGCGAGATCCTGACCGGGCCCGCCTAGCTCGCCTTGCGCAACTCCTCGCGGGTCAGGCGTTCGACCAGCACGTCGAGCAGCTCCGGCAGCGCGAGCGGTGTCGCGTTGGCGCCGCCGCGGGCATAGACCGCGTTGGCCTGTTTCGCGTCGACCCCGAGCCGCCTGGCGAGCCGGGCGGCCGCGTCCTTGCACTGCTCGATGGTCGGGAGGCACTCGATCCGCCTGTCGTCGGGCAGGTGGTCGTTCGCGCCGCCGAGCGGCATCCAGCCGCCGTCGACCTTGCGCCGGGCGACGACCTTGTTGGCGGCGCGTTCGTCCCGCGCGATGACGAAGCTGCGATGGGTCAGGCCCGGGGCGACCCAGGAAATGATGTCGTCGTAGCGCCCGCCGATCCGGCCCACGACCTGGGCGACGATATCGGCCATCACGTTGTGCATCAGGACATAGTGGCGCCGCTCCTGGTCGCCCCACTTCCATCGGTTCGCCGAGACCTGCACCGCCGTCGAGTCCGCCCGCCACGGGGAGACCGCGTTGCCGCGGTTCTCGAACAGGCCCGGGTCGTCATAGGCCACCGCCGGAGACGGCTTGCCCTTGAACTCGACGATGTGCTCGTAGGGCACGACGGCCATGGGCTCGGAGATCACCATGCGGTGGATCACGGTGCCGGCGGCGTTGGCCAGCGGCGACAGGTTGAGCACCTCGGGCGAGAAGCCGTCCTCGAGCCGCGCCTGCAGCTCCTGCGGCAGGTAGTGGCGCCCAGTCGGCGCGAAGCCGGTGTCGAGCAGGCGCTGGTTGATCGCCTGGTGCTCCGTCGAGAACGGGTAGGGCTTCGTCTTGGTGCAGGGCAGGAACAGCAGCACATGCCGGTTGCCGGCGGGCAGGTCGGGCACATACTCGTCCTTCACGAAGTCGAGCCATTCGGCGATTCGCGGGTGCTCGAGCGAATCGTAGTTGTCCTGCGGGCTGTACAGGCAGAGCTCGGGGTCGACCGCGAACGGGCTCTCGATCTTCCTGAGCGAGGCCTGGACACGCTGGTCGCGGTCTTCGACGGGGATCTTCATATCGGTGTTCCTGTTCTGACGTTCTTCATCGATGGAGCAGCAGCCAGACGTCGCCGTCCCGGACTTCGAGCGGCAAAGCTGTCAGGCGCTCGCCCTTGCACGGCCCGAACACGCAGTTGCCGTCGAGGTCGAACAGCGCACCGTGGCTGGCGCAGCGAAAAAACCTGCCGTCGTCGGTCAGGTAGTCGTCGGGCTCCCAGGGCAGCGGCACCCCCATGTGCGGGCACGCGTCCGCGTAGCCGACCACCTGCCCGCCGGCGCGGTAGGCGATCACCTTCACGCTCTTCCGGCCCAGGTCCGCGACATAGCCCCTTGCCGACCGGTCGGGGATATCGCGGACCGGACCGAGGCGGACCGCGTCCGGCTTCGGCGTATGTCCGTTCGAGGCGGGAATCGGAGCCGCCTAGGCCGCCTGCCGGATCCACTCGGGCAGCAGGTCCGACACGGGTTCGTACAGCTTGCCCTTGCGCATCGCGACGACCGGCTTGAGCCGGCGCGTGCCCGTGAACTTGTTGCCCGCGCCGTCGGCGAAGGTGTAGCGCCCCGACGTCATCTTGAGGATGGACACATCCGCGCTGCGCCCCGGCTGCAGGCTGCCCATGACGTCCGACTTGTTCATCATCGCGGCGGCGTTGGACGTGACCAT
>JAEPNS010000226.1 GCA_017643325.1 Alphaproteobacteria bacterium
GCGCGGCAGCGAACACCCGCTCGCCGCCGCCATCGTCGCGGCGGCCGAAGCCGAAAACCTTGAACTCACCGAGGCTTCGGATTTTGAGGCGGTCACGGGCAAGGGCGTGCGCGGCACCGTGTCGGGCCGCGCCGTGGCGCTCGGCAACGCGCGCCTGCTCGCGGACCTGGGCGTCGACACCGGCGACTGGCCCGCCCGCGCGGATGCGCTGCGGGCCGAGGGCGAGACCGTGATGCTGGTCGCGGTCGACGGCGCCATGGCCGGCATCGTCGGCGTGGCGGACCCGGTCAAGGCGACGACGCCGGAGGCATTGCGCGCGCTGGCGGAGGAGGGCGTGCGCGTGGTGATGCTCACCGGCGACAACCGGACCACCGCCGAGGCGGTTGCGCGCCGGCTCGGCATCGAGGAGGTCGAGGCCGACGTGCTACCGGAAGACAAGGCCGCGGTCGTGCGCCGCTACCAGGAACAGGGCCGCCGGGTGGCGATGGCGGGCGACGGCGTCAACGACGCGCCCGCGCTCGCCCAGGCCGACGTCGGCGTCGCGATGGGCACCGGCACGGATGTCGCCATCGAGAGTGCGGGCATCACGCTGGTGAAGGGCGATCTCATGGGCATCGTGCGCGCGCGCCACCTGTCGCGGGCGACGATGCGCAACATCCGCCAGAACCTGTTCTTCGCGTTTTTCTACAACGCGCTCGGCGTCCCGGTGGCGGCGGGCGTGCTGTTCCCGTTCCTGGGAATCCTGCTCAGCCCGATGTTCGCCGCCGCGGCGATGAGCCTCAGCTCGGTCTCGGTGATTACCAACGCGCTGCGGCTGCGGCGCGTGGATCTCTGATCACGCGTTGCCGCGGTTCTCGCGCCACAGGCCCAGCGTCTGCTGGACCGGGCGGTCGGAGAAGCTGAACAGCACCGAATCCTCGTTGGCGATGTGCTTCTGCGGGACCCAGCACGGCACCACGAAGTGGTCGCGCTTGGACCATTCGAAGGTCTGGTCGCCGATGATCGACTTGCCGGATCCCTCGACCACGCTGAACACGGTGGCGTCGGTCGACTGGTAGGTCGCCGTTTCGAAATCCTTCGGCAGCAGCTGCATGAAGGTGCCGATCGTCGGCATCGCCGCCTTGCCGTTGTCGGGATTGACGTAACGCAGCTTCAGGCCGTGGCACGCATCCCATTCCTCGGTCTTGCGCATCGTCTCCAGCGCCTCGCGGGTGCGGGCGTAGGGATAGTTGAAGATCGGGGAGTTCGGGCTCTGGGGCTCGTAGTCCACGGGCGCCAGGCCCATGCCGTAGCGCGCGAGCGAGTCTCCGGACGGGCGGGTGCCCGCCTGGCTCTTTTCGGGGTAGGGCTCGGCAAAGGTGGTGTCGAGGGTCTCGACCAGCGGGACGTCCAGCCCGTCGAGCCAGACCATGGGGCTGTCGGTCTCGTTGCCGTGGTCGTGCCAGGTCCAGGACGGGGTGATGACGAAATCGCCCTCCTCCATGTAGGTCTTCTCGCCGTCGACGGCCGTGTAGGCGCCCGAGCCCTCGACGATGAAGCGCAGCGCGGCCTGGGTGTGGCGGTGCGCCGGCGCGATCTCGCCGGGCATGATCAGCTGCAGGCCGGCGAACAGCGAGGTCGTCACCCGGTAGCGCCCGCGCATCCCGGGGTTCTCCAGGATCAGGACTCGGCGCTCGGCCTGCTCGGCCGTGATCAGGTCCGCCGACTTCATCAGCGTGTCCCGGATCTCGTTGTAGTGCCAGATGTAGGGCTCGCAGTCGCTCTTCGGCGTCTTGCGCGCGAAGGTGTGCAGCACCTCCCACAGCGGCGCGAGGTTCTTCGGGTCGCAGTCCTGCTCGTAGTAGGGCAGAAGGTCGGGCCGGACGTCGGATCGGATGGTCATGGCTTGTGCTCCATGGAGTCGGGCATGCGGTCGCGCACGGACCGCTCAAATTCGGCAGTCGGCGTTATACACCATTCTCGGCGGATTGTGACGAGCCCGGCGAACGGATCACGCCAGCAGTTGCGGCAGGATCAGCGTGATCGCAGGGAACATCACCAGCACCGCGACCCGAACGATGTCGGACAGGAAAAACGGGATCACGCCCTTGAAGGTCTCGATCATGGGAACATCCTTCGCCATCGAGTTGATGATGAAGACATTGAGCCCCACTGGCGGCGTGATCAGGCCCATTTCGACGACGATCAGGGAAATAATCCCGAACCAGAGCTTGGTCTCGTCCGGCGTCATGCCCATGCCGAAGTCGAGTCCCGCGATGATCGGCCAGAAGATCGGCACCGTGAGGAAGATCATCGACAGGGAATCCATCACGAAGCCCAGGACGATGTAGAGTAGGATCATCCCCAGCAGGATGGTGAAGGGCGACAGTCCGGAGTTGCCGAAGAAGTCCGCCGCGAAGATCGGCAGCTGCGAGAATCCGAGGAAGGCGTTGAAGATCGCGGCGCCGAGCAGGATCAGGAAGATCATCGCCGTCGTCTGCGCGGTCCCGAGCAGCGCGTCGATGAAGCCGGACATCCGCATCCCGCCGCGCGTGATCGCGATCAGGAAGGTCCCGAAGGCGCCCACGCCCGCGCCCTCCGTGGGCGTGAAAAAGCCCAGGTAGATGCCACCCATCACCAGCAGGAAGATCACCAGCACGGGCCAGATCTTGGCGAGCGCCCCCCAGCGTTCGGCCCGTGTGGCGCGATCGCCCGCGGGGCCGGCCTCGGGGTTCACGCGCACGACGATCGCGATCACCAGGATGTAGCCGAGCGCGGCGAGGATGCCCGGGATGAAGGCCGCCTGGAACAAGGTGGCGACGTTCGCCTCCACCATCACCGCGTAGATGATCAGCACCACCGACGGGGGGATCAGGATGCCGAGCGTGCCGCCGGCCGCGAGCGACCCGGTGGCGAGCGAGCCCGAATAGTTGAACCGGCGCAGCTCGGGCAGGGCGACCTGGCCCATGGTCGCGGAGGTGGCGAGCGACGAGCCGCTGATGGCGCCGAAGCCTGCGCAGGCGCCTACGGCGGCCATGGCGATGCCGCCGCGCCGGTGGCCGAGCCAGGTGTAGGCCGCCTCGAACAGTGCCTGGCTCAACCCGGCCTTGGCCGCGAACTGGCCCATCAGCAGGAACAGCGGGACGACCGACAGCGTCTCGGCGGTAAAGCGCCAGTAGGTCTCGGTCTTCAGGTAGCTGAACAGCGCCGCTTCGCCCGCGATGGTCACATAGCCGACCATCCCGACGCCGATCATCGCCACACCGATGGGGATGCGCAGAGCCAGCAGCAGCAGCAGGACTCCGAAGCCGATCAGGCCGATTTCCAGCCCGCTCATGCGACGTTGTCCGGCTTGTCGAGGTATTCGCCGGCGCGCAGCTCGGCGATGCTACGGCCGACGGTGTACACGATCACGATCGCGAGGAACGCGAGCAGCGCGATGGACACCGGGAAGGTCGTCCAGCGCGGGAAGTTAATCGTCATCGACAGTTCGTTGTAGTTGTACATGTCGATGCCGCCGAAGATCATCCGCCAGGTGAGGATGACGGCGATCGCCAGGTAGACCAGGCCGCCGACGATATCGGCGAAGATCCGTGCGCGCGGCGGCGTGGCCGACATGAAGAAGTCGACGATAACGTTGCCGCGGACCATCTGGCACCAGGGAAGAAAGGCGAAGACCGCCACGCCTGTGCCGATGGCGACGATCTCGAAGTCGCCCGGGATCGGCGACAGGAAGGCCGACCGGCCGATCACGCTGACGGTCGTCAGGACCGCCATCGCGCTGAGCACGACGCCCCCGAATACCGCGAGCCATTTCGCAATGCTGTAAAGGACCCGGCCCACCGGATCGGTGGGCCGGGTGTTCTGTTCGGAACCTTCGCTCATGCGTTCATGTCGCCCGAAGGTCTATGCGGGGCCGCGCTCAGGAGGAACCGGCGTACTTGGCGATCATTTCCCGGGCGTCCTTCACCATCGCCGGTCCGTCCAGGCCGGACTTGGCGACCTCGTTGTACCAGCGCGTGAAGACCGGCTCGGCGGCGGTGCGCATCTTCGCGACCTCGTCCTCCGGGATCACGTAGAACTTGTTCTTCGGCTTCGACTGCACGACCTTCAGGCCGGGCTCCTCGATATCGACCCAGTTCTGGCCGGCCGAGCGCGCGATGCTGCGCCCGGAATTGTCGTCGAGGACCTTTTTCAGGTCCGGCGGCAGCTTGTCGTAGCTGTCCTTGTTCATCAGGAAGGTGAACACATTCGTGCCGAGGCGTTCCTGCGGGCCCGCGAGGCTGGAGAAGTGGCTCACCAGGTCCGGTGTCTTCACGGCCGGCGCGATCTCGTAGGGCAGCGTCACACCGTCGATAACGCCCTTGGACAACGCTTCCGGAATCTGCGGCAGCGGCAGGCCGACGCCGGTCGCGCCGAGTGCCTCGAGCAGCCACACGCCGCCGCGCGAGGCCGCGCGCAGCTTCATGCCCTTGAGATCGGACATCTTCTGGACCGGTTCCTTGGTCTGGAACAGGAAGCCCTGGTGCGAGTGCAGCAGCAGCGGATGGTAGGGCGCGAGCGCCTCGCCGAGATGCTTGTCCTGGTAGTCCTGCAGCGCCAGTGCGGTGGACAGTGCGTCGCGGTGGACGAACGGAAGCTCGAACGGCTCGATCTCCGGCATGCGGCCCGGCGAGAAGCCCGGGAGCGTCCAGACGATATCGACCACGCCGTCGCGGACCTGGTCGAGGAGCTGCGGCGCCTTGCCGCCAAGCTGCATGGCCCAGAACGGCTGGATCTTGAGCTTGCCGCCGGAGTCCTTCTCGATCTTCTCCGCCCACGGCGTGAGGAAGGTCTTGCCGGGGTTGGCGACCGGCGGGATGAAGGTGTGCATGCGCAGGGTCACTTCCTGCGACATGGCCGAACCGGCACCCATCGTGAGTGCGGCGATCGCAGCGCCGGCAAGCGCGGCGGATTTGGCGACGTTTCGGATCATTTCGATCTCCCTGAAGATGATAAGGAAGGGCGCGTTTGTCGGCCCGGTTGTTATGGACGCCCGGTCGCGGTGCAACCGGATCGGTTGCGGCTACTCTAGCGCATTCCCTCCGCTGTGCATCCGCCAAAAGTTTGACGAATTGATCTGGCGGGCACTGTGCGTCGGCCTGTAGAACGGGCGCAGAGACGGCGAACGCAAGAGGTCGGGCACGGTGGGTGCGGGACACGACAGGGACGCGGACGATATCGAGCTGGGCGTATTGCCGGGGCTCGTCGCCTACCAGTTGCGCCGTGCCCAGCTCGGCGCCTTCCAGGATTTCGGGCCGCGGCTCGTGCATGAGGACCTGCGCCCGGGCTGGTTCGGCCTGCTGGAAATCATCGCCAACAACGAGGGCTCAAGCCAGTCGCGGCTGGCGCAGGCGCTCGGTATCGACGGCTCGACCATGGTGGCGATGATCGATCGCATGGAGGCGAACGACTGGGTGCGGCGCGCCCGATCTCCTACCGACCGCCGGTCCCACGCGCTGTTCCTGACGGACAACGGGCGCGACGTGCTCGAACAGGCGACGCGGCGGGTGCGCGAGCATGATGCGGCCGTCACGTCTGAGCTGTCGCCGGATGAGCGTGACGAACTGCTCCGGCTCTTGCGAAAGCTCACGGGCGTCTAGAGCAGCCCCATCCGGACGAGGTTCAGGCCGGCGATCACGATGATCGCGACCAGGATCTTCTCGAACATTTTCTGCGAGAACCGGTTGCGCAGCCATGTTCCCAGCGCCATGCCGGCGAAGACCGGCAGCGACGCCGCAGCGGAAAGAATGAGGATGTCGGTCGTGGTGACCCCGAGCAGGATCAGGTTGCCGTGCAGCGGTACGGCCCCGACCAGGAAGACCATTGCGATCACGACAATGAAAACGTCCTTGTCGATCGCGCGCATCGACAGGTAGGCGAACACCGGCGGGCCGAAAAGGTTCGACACGCTGCCGACCAGGCCCGAAAGGATGCCGACCAGCGGGTTCAGCCAGGGTTCGTGCCGATCCGGAATTCCTA